>NZ_JBFAAX010000079.1:0-19403 GCF_040639995.1 Actinosynnema sp. NPDC023658
CCCGGAGCGCCCGGCGCGGTCTGCACCACCGGCGGCGTCGGGCCCAGGCCCAGCTGGGCCGGGTCGATCGAGCTGTCCTCCAGCAGCGGCGCGGCCAGCGCCTGCACCTGCTGGGACGCGGCGGCGGAGGCCTGGAAGACCAGGTTCAGCAGGCTCGACGCCAGCTCCCGACCGTTGCGCAGGGCCCGGTCGTCGATGCGCAGGTCGACCAGCTGGCCGTTCGCCGTCACGGTCGCGGTCAGCAACCCGTCCCCGGACTTCCTGGTCACCCGCAGCCCCGCCAGCTGCCCGCGCAGCTCGTCGGCCTGCTGCTGCTTCTGCTCGGCGAGCTGGGTGATCCGCGCCAGCTTCTGCTCGAGATCTTCTCGCATCGCGCCCTCGATCCGCTGTACTACTGTCTGCCGCAGGCTAGTGCACCGAACGGCGGCGCAATTCGCGATCCGGGGGAACCGCGACGCGACCGGGTCCGTCGGAGTGGTCGGTATGGGGAGGTGGGCGATGACGGCGAAGTTCGACGTCAGGCTTGAGGGCATCCTGGAGTTCGCGGGGTCCTCGGTTCGCCGGGGCGACCGGTTCGACGAGGTCATGGCGGCTCTGGAGGCCGCGAAGGTCGGCCGCGAGTCGTTCGGTAAGATGCCGTCCAGCGGCGATGTGTACGCGTCCTACGAGGAGCGCGTGACGTCGACGATGAATGATCTCAAGGAATGCGCCGAGGCCATGCGCGACATCGCCGAATCGGCGCGCGACACCGTCGACGACTACCAGGGCGTGGACGGCGGAATCGGCGGGATCCTCACCGACATCGCACAAGGCCTGCAGGGCATGACGATTCCGAAGGTGGGCGGATGAGCCCGAGCACGACCGTCGAGGTCAACAACAAGATCGAGACGTTCCTCAACGGCTGCCCCGGTCCGGTCCAGGGCATCATCAGGCCGCTGCTGACGCCGTTCCTGGAGGCGATCGACTGGGTCGCGGGCGACCCGGACGACCTCATCCGCGCCGCCGACGCGTGGGAGAAGGCCGCCACCGACATCCGCGCGATCGTGGCCGACGAGGCGAGCGCCCGCTCGACCGTCACCGGCGTGTGGCAGGGCCCGGCGGCGGACAAGTTCAACGGGCGGCTGACCGAGATCGAGGAACAGGTCGAGCAGCTCGCCCAGAACGTGCAGGACACGTCCGGGATGCTGGTCGAGGCCGCCAAGGGGTGCGTCGAGTCGGCGAACCTGATCATCGACCTCGTCATCGACCTGATCATGATGCTGGTGACCGACCTGCTGGTGAGCCTCGCGCTGTCGGTGGTGAGCTTCGGCGCGTCGCTGGCCGCCGGCGCCGCCGCGGCCGCCGCCAAGGCCGCCGCGACCCTCGGCAAGGTCTTCAAGATCGTGAAGAAGCTGGCCGACCTGCTGATGAAGCTCTCGCAGATGCTGCGCAGGCTGGCCGAGGCGGCCAAGGCGTACAAGCAGGGGCTGAAGGCCATCAAGGCGCTGAAGAAGGCCGCGGGCACGTTCAGCAAGGAAGGCATCGCGCTCGGCGTCGCCAAGTCGATCTACACCGCGCCGGTGCGCATCCCGCTGGGCAAGGTGCTGGGCGAGTCCGTCCCCGGTGGACCGGCGGGCGGCGTGCTCAACATGGGCAAGGACATCTACAACTACGCCACCGACGACTGATGCCGCTGGTCGACGACCTGAAGGTGTGGGGGGACGACGCGCGACGCGCGTTGGCCCCCGGTGAGGCGCTGCTCGCCATCACGTCGGTCGCCGTGGCCTACGGCGCGCGCGGCGGCGCCGAGCCGGACTTCTGGACCACGCCCGCGGGTCGGGTCGTCGACCGGGTGAACCGGGCCGTGCCCGCGCCGAAGGGCTGGGTCGGCAAGGCGCTGGCCGGGGTCGGCGGGGTGGCGTTCGCGTCGCCGTCGCTGGACCTGCCGAGCGAGTTCCCGGAGAGCTGGATCGGCGGGCGCACCTGCCAGGGACCGGTGGGTTCGCTCGCCAGGCAGCTCGAAGCGGTCCTCACCGGGCACAGCTTCCTCGCCGTGACCGCGCAGCGGGTCGTCGCCCTGACCAACCGGGACGACCGGATGGCCGTCACGTGGGCGTTGCCGCGCCACGGCGTCGTGGCCGCCAGGCGCCGTCCCCGGCTGCTCGCGCGGGGACGGTTCGGCCTGGTGTTCTCCGACGGCTCGTGGATCGTGCTCGGCACGTTCGGCGCGCACGTCGGCAGCGCTCACGCCGAGCGCGTCGTCGCCGCCCTCACGGCAGGTTCGTGACCAGCTCCGCCGCCGGGACCCGGGTGCCGGTGTAGAACGGGGTCTCCTCGCGCACGTGGCGCCGCGCCTCGGTGCCGCGCAGGTGCCGCATCAGGTCCAGGATCCGGTGCAGCTCGTCGGCCTCGAACGCGAGCATCCACTCGTAGTCGCCCAGCGCGAACGACGCCACCGTGTTCGCCCGCACGTCCGGGTAGTCCCGAGCCTCCTTGCCGTGGTCCGCGAGCATGCGGCGGCGGTCCTCGTCCGGCAGCAGGTACCACTCGTAGGACCGCACGAACGGGTACACGCACACGTACTTGCGGGCTTCCTCGCCGGCCAGGAACGCCGGGATGTGGCTGCGGTTGAACTCGGCGGGCCGGTGCAGCGCGACCTGGCTCCACACCGGGGTCGACACGCGGCCCACGGCGGTGCGGCGGAACCCGGTGTAGGCCTGCTGGACCTGCTCGATCTCCTCGGCGTGCCACCAGATCATGAAGTCCGCGTCCGCGCGCAGGCCCGCCACGTCGTACACGCCGCGCACCACCACGCCCTTGGACTCCAGGCCGTCCAGGTACTCCTGCGCCTCGGACGCGGCCGGGCCGCGGTCGTCGGGCAGGCGACCGGGCTCCACCCGGAAGACCGACCACATGGTGTAGCGGATGGTGTCGTTGAGCTCGTTGTAGTTCAGGCGGGCCATGGCTCCGATTCTCCCACTCGATGGTCCTGGCCGATGACGTGAGCGGCGACACGGGCCGCCGCGGCGTCGGCCGTCGCGATGCAGGCGGGGATGCCGACGCCGTGCAGCGTGGCGCCCGCCACGGCCAGGCCGGGCACCTCGGTGACCGCGTCCTCGATGCCGCGCACCAGGTCCAGGTGACCGACGCCGTACTGCAGCAGGCCGCCGCCCCACCGGGTGACCACCGCGTCGATCGGCTCGGCCGTGACGCCGGTCAGCTCGCGCAGGTCGTGCCGGACGGCCGCCACCAGCTCGTCGTCGTCGCGCTGGAGCAGGTGCTCCTCGCCGTGCCTGCCGACGCTGCCGCGCACCAGCACCGGCTCACCGGCCGGGTGCGCCCACTTGCGGCTGGAGAAGGTGAACGCCTTGGCGGTGAACGGCACCCCGTCCGGTGCCCCGCCACGCCCGGCCGCCCGCTCCCCCTCGGCCAGCAGCACCCCGGACCGCTCGGGCAGCTCGGTGCCGGGCGGCAGCGCCAGCGCCACCACCGCCATCGACGCCAGCTCGACCTCGGCGTAGCGGCGGGACGCGGCGGGCGCGACGTCGGCCAGCAGCTTGCGGGCGGCGGGCGCGGGCACGGCGAGCACCACGCCGTCCACGTCCAGGTGCCGCGGTGCGGCGGCGGAGCCGATCTCCAGCCGCCAGCCGCGGTCGAGGCGGACCAGGGCGCGCACCGGCAGGCCGAGCCGGACGTCGACGTGCCGCGCGAGCCGGTCGACCAGCGTCGACAGGCCGTCGCGGAGCGTGCCGAACACCGGCGGTCGGGTGACGCCCGGTGGTGGTGGCAGGGGGATCGCGGTCGCGGCGGCGGCCAGCAGCGAGCCCGCGCCGTCGTCCAGCGCGGTGGCCAGCTGCGGCATGGTCGCACGCAGGCCGAGCACGTCGGTGCGGCCCGCGTAGACACCGCCGAGCAGCGGCCCGACCAGGCGGTCGTCCACCTCGGGCCCGAACCGCTCGCGCAGCAGCGCGCCCACGGACACGTCCGCGCCGTCCAGCCGGATCGGCGGCAGGTCGGGTTCGGCGGCGACCCGGCGCAGGCCCTCGTGCGACAACACCTGGCGCACGGCGTCGGCCGATGCGGGGACGCCCATGAGGGTGTACCCCGGGATGGGTCGGGTGTCGCCGGCGGCGTGGATGCTCGCCGGCACCTTCGCCGGGTGGACCACCTGGTCGGTCAGGCCGAGTTCGGTGACGAGCCCGACGGCCTCGGGGCGGCGGTGCAGGAACGCCTCCGCGCCCACGTCGTAGGCGCGTCCGCCGACCTCGGCGGTGCGCAGCTTGCCGCCGAGCCGGTCGGACTGCTCGACCACGGTGATCTCCGCGTCCGGCCCGAGCAGCCGGCGCAACCGGTGAGCGGCGGCGAGGCCGGAGATCCCGCCGCCGACCACCGCCACCCGCGACGCGCTCATCCGGCCCGGTGCACCATCTCGACGGCCCGGGTGATCATGTCCGGGTCCGTGTCGGGCAGCACGCCGTGGCCGAGGTTGAAGATGTGCCCGGCGGCGGCGCGGCCCTCCTGCTTGATCCGCACGACCTCGCGCTCCAGCGCGGGCAGGCCCGCGAACAGCAGCGCCGGGTCGAGGTTGCCCTGCACGACGGGCTTGGGCAGGTGCGGCGCGGCCTGTTCGAGCCGCCGCACGGCCACGTCCAGCGGCGTGCGCCAGTCGACGCCCACCACGTCCGCGCCCGCCTCCCGCATCGCGGGCAGCAGCTCGCCGGTGCCGACGCCGAAGTGGATGCGCGGCACGCCCGTGACGCTCCCGAGCACCCGGGCCGAGTACGGCAGGACGAACTCGCGGTAGTCGCGCTCGGACAGCGCGCCCGCCCACGAGTCGAACAGCTGCACCACCTTCACGCCCGCGCGCACCTGCACCCGCAGGAACTCGGCGGTGATGCCCGCCAGCCGGTCCAGCAGCGCGTGCCACAGGTCGGGGTCGCCGTGCATGAGCGCCTTGGTGCGCTCGTGGTTCTTGCTCGGGCCGCCCTCGACCAGGTAGGAGGCGAGGGTGAACGGCGCACCCGCGAACCCGATCAGCGGCACGTCGCCCAGCTCGGCGTCGAGCAGCGCGATGGCGTCCGCGATCGGCCGCACCTGCTCCTCGTGCAGCTCCGGGATGGCGTTGACGTCGGCCTGCGTCACGACCGGCTTCGCGACCACCGGACCGGTGCCCGGCACGATGTCCAGGTCGATGCCCGCGGCCTTGAGCGGCACGACGATGTCGGAGAACAGGACCGCGCCGTCGACGTCGTGGCGGCGCACCGGCTGCAGGGTGATCTCGCAGACCATCGCGGGGTCCATGCAGGCGTCGAGCATCGCGGTGCCCTCGCGCAGCTTGCGGTACTCCGGCAGCGAGCGGCCCGCCTGGCGCATGAACCAGACCGGGGTGCGCGACGGCCGGCCTCCGCGTGCGGCGACGAGCAGCGGCGCCTCGGACCCGGTCTCGGCTGGGGCTTCGGTGTTGTCGTTCATCTCGCCGTCCATCGTCCCACGTGCCGGGCGCGCGGCGTGTCGAGGTCCGGCGTGCCGCGCTCACGTTCCGAGGTTTAGGGGCCTACAGTCCGTGGTGTGACGGAGCCCGAACTGTTCCAGCGGGCGGTGGCGACGCTCCGGTCGGTGCGAACCCGGCCGGAACTGGAGTTGACCGAGGTGCGCCCGCCGCAGCGGCTCGCGCCGTGGTCCTTCGCGTTGACCGCGGAGGTGACCGGGCCCGCCGACGAGCTGTCCACCGGACGGCTGGTGCTGCTGCACGACCCCGACGGGGTCGAGGCGTGGTCGGGCGTGTTCCGGCTGGTCGCGTACGTGCGGGTGGAGCTGGACGCGGAACTGGCCGCGGACCCGCTGCTGCCCGAGGTGGGCTGGTCGTGGCTGGTCGAGGCGCTGGAGGTGTCGGGGGCGGAGTTCCTGGCGCTGGGCGGCACCGTCACCCAGACGTCGTCGGCGAGGTTCGGCGACATCGCCGGCCCGGCCCGCACGGACGACCTGGAGCTGCGCGCCTCCTGGACCGCGCGGACCGCCGACCTGGCCGCCCACGGGACCGCGTTCTTCGACGTGATGGCCACCGCCGTGGGCCTGCCCCCGGTGGGCGTGAGCACCCTGCGCTGACCTGCGGTCGCGCGACTTGTCCACAGGCCGCGCCCGACCTCCCCCACTCGCCGGTCCGAGCCGGCAAGATCAAAGCAGGGGTCCCCTGGGCGAGGACCCCTGCGTGAGCATGGCTCCGGCCGTCCAAGCCCGGCTGTCCGCACGGGCGACTGCTCACGCAAGAACGGCTGCTCACGCACCTGCGGCTCCTCGCGCACGCGAGATTGCCCACGCACACGAGCGGCTACTCGCGCACCGCAGCTCCCCACGCGCGGCCGACTACTCGTGCACGAGCGGCTGTCCACGCACGAGCGGCTGCCACACAGGGGCAGCTACTCGCGTACGGCGGCTGCTCACGCACACACGGCCCTTACGCACAGCCGCCTGTTCGCGAACAGGCGGTCCCTCACGCGCAGGCGCAGCCGCAGTTGAGCCTGCGGCCGCGCGCACGGGCGGCTGCTCACACACGCGCGGGCGCGGTTGGGCGCGCGCGGCCGTGCGCGAAGAGAGTCAGTCGTTGGCCCGCAGCACGCGCAGGACGTTGCCGCCGGCGAGCTTGGCGCAGTCGTCCTCGCTCCACCCGCGGTCCAGGAGGGCGCCCACCAGGTCCGGGTAGCAGGAGACGTCCTCCATGCCCTCCGGCAGGTCGCGCGTCCCGTCGTAGTCACCGCCGAGGCCGATGTGGTCGATCCCGGCCACCTCGCGGGCGTGCTCCAAGTGCGCCAGCACGTCGTCCATGGTCACGCGGGGCGTGGGGCCGCCGTCCCGCCACGAGTCCGCGAACCGGTGCCGGGTGTCCAGGTCGTTGTGGTTCTCCCCCGCCGCCTCCATGGCGGCCTTGAGCCGGGCGTCCCACTCGACGTGCGCCTGCGACACGAAGTGCGGCACGAACGTCACCATGCACACCCCGTCGTTGTCCCTGAGCCGCGCCAGCACGTCGTCCGGCACGTTGCGGGGGTGGTCCGCGACCGCCCGGCACGACGAGTGGCTGAACACGACCGGCCGGGTCGTCACCTCCAGGGCGTCCCGCATGGTGGTCGGCGCCACGTGGGACAGGTCGACCAGCATGCCGATGCGGTTCATCTCCCGCACCACGTCGCGCCCGAAGTCGGTCAACCCGCCGTGCACCGGCTCGTCGGTGGCCGAGTCGGCCCACTCGGTGTTCTCGTTGTGAGTGAGCGTCATGTACCGCACACCCAGCCGGCGCAGCGCGTGCAACACGCCCAACGACCCGTTGATGCTGTGTCCGCCCTCCGCGCCGATCAGGGAGGCTATCCGCCCGTCCCGGAAGGCCCGTTCGGCCTCGTCGGCGGTGGTCGCGACGCGCAGGTGGTCGGGGTAGCGCGCGGCGAGGGCGTGGACCAGTTCCACCTGCTCCAGCACGGCGGTGACGGCTGCGTCGCCCGCCAGTCGGCAGGGGACCCAGACGGACCAGAACTGCATCCCCAAGCGGCCGTCGCGCGCCCGTGCCAGGTCGGTCTGCAGAGCGGGCTGGCGCTCGGTCAGGTCGACGATTGAGACGGTGGAGTACGGGTCTCCGCCCGTTGACTTTTCACCGAATTGCCCCGAGTCGGCGAGGTCGCGCAGCGCCCACGGCAGGTCGTTGTGCCCGTCGACGAGGGGCACGCGCGCCAGCAGTTCCTCGGCCCGGCCTCGACCTGTGGTGCTCGCCACCCGCAACTCCTTGATGTCGTCGTGAGAACCGCTCGCGTTACGTGCCCGATCGAGTTGTCAGCCGATCGTGTGACAACGGGGGCCAGCAGTGACAACTCATTCGGGATAGATACCCGATTGATCGTCCCGTAGACCCGCTTGGGCGGCTACGCTGCCCCAGACGACACCACTTTCGGTCGATCAGTGGCGCGGCTGATTGGACGAAAGTCCCGGTGCCGGTCGGGGGGCACGACCGACTCCAGGGAGGTAGTGACGTGGCTGCCGTCGGCTTAGGTCAGGCCGTTCGTACCACGCCAGCCGGCACGTTGCCGGCGAACATGGTCCCGCACCCGCGGGAGGAGCTTTTTTCAGTGCTGGTGGTCGACGACCACCCACTGCTGAGGGAGGCGATATCGGCTCGGCTCACCCAGATGGGAGCCGGGACAGTGCATGAGGCGGCTTCGGTTGCGGAGGCTCGGGCGCGGGCACTCGCCACCGGACCGTGCGACCTCGCGATCCTCGATCTGGGTCTGCCGGATGGCACCGGCATCGACCTGGTCACGGAACTCCGTGCCCAGGGCTGGCCCCGCATCGTGGTCCTCGCGTCCTCCGACGACCCCTACGCGGTCAGGTCGGCCTTCCAAGCAGGCGCTCAGGCGTACCTGCTGAAGTCCGCCTCACCGATGGTGGTCACCGACGGGGTGCGCAGGGTCCTCGACGGCGGCGTCTACGCAGACCCGAGCGTCGCGCCCGTGCTCGCCGCGGGCACGAGGGTGCCGGGCACCGACAACACGCCGCGGGAACTCTCCGCACGTGAGGTCGAGGTCCTCCAGCTGGTCGCCGATGGCCAGAGCAACAAGGAGATCGGCGAAGCGCTCAGCCTTTCCGCGCTGACGGTGAAGAGCCACCTGTCGCGGATCGGGCGCAAGCTGGGCACCGGGGATCGGGCTCAGATGGTCGCGCTGGCCATGCGTGCCGGCGTGATCCGCTGAGCAGGTCGGCACACTGAACCGGCCGAACACACCCGCGAGTGGTGCGTTCGTCGTAGGGTCTTCCGCCGTGGACGTACCCTCCGACGAGCCAACCGAACCAACCGGTGCTGATCCGGTGCCGCTGGTGGAACCCGCTGACGGTGTTCCGCCTGTCGTCGCCGACGCACCGTCGCTCCGGCGTGCCGCTGATGCGCTCGCCGGAGCGACGGGTCCGGTTGCGGTGGACACCGAGCGAGCCTCGGGATACCGCTACTCGCAACGCGCTTACCTGGTGCAACTGCGCCGGGAAGGCGCCGGGACCGTGCTGGTCGACCCGATCGCCCTGGGCGGTCGGCTCGATCCGCTGGTCGACGCGCTGGACGGGACCGAGTGGGTGTTGCACGCGGCGTCGCAAGACCTGCCGTGCCTCGCCGAACTCGGCCTGCGTCCGAGCACGTTGTTCGACACCGAGCTGGCGGGCAGGCTGGCCGGGTTCGAGCGGGTGGCGCTGGGCACGCTCGTCGAGCGGTTGTTGGGCTACAGGTTGGAGAAGGGGCACGGTGCGGCCGACTGGTCGCGCCGGCCCCTTCCCGCCGACTGGCTGAACTACGCCGCCCTCGACGTCGAACTGCTGGTCGAGCTGCGTGACGTGCTCGAACAGGAGCTCAAGCGACAGGGCAAGCTGGAGTGGGCGCTCGAGGAGTTCGAGGCGGCCCGCACGGCACCCCTGCCGCGTCCGCGCGCGGAGCCGTGGCGCCGCACGTCGGGCATCCACCGGATCCGCAGTCCGCGGCAGCTGGCCGCGGTGCGGGCGTTGTGGGAGGCGCGGGACGCGCTGGCCCGTGAGCGCGACATCGCGCCGGGTCGGGTGCTGCCCGACGCGGCACTGGTCGACGCCGCGGTGCGCGCTCCGGCGGACGAGGCGGCGTTGTCCGCGCTGCCGGTGTTCCGCGGCCGGGCGCAGCGCCGCATGGTCGGCGTGTGGCTGGGCGCGTTGCAACGTGCCGCCGCACTGCCCCGCAACGAGCTCCCGGAGCCCTCACAGCAGCACGACGGCCCGCCACCGGCGAACCGGTGGGCGGACAAGGACCCGGCCGCCGCAGCCCGTCTGGCGGCCGCACGGACCGCTTTGGCGGCCGTTGCCGAGGCGAACACCCTGCCGGTGGAGAACCTGCTGCTGCCCGACCTCGTGCGCCGCACGTGCTGGCAGCCGCCGGCGGACGTGTCACCGGAAGGCGTGGCTGCGGCGCTGCGCGACGGTGGTGCCCGCGACTGGCAGATCGCCCTGACCGCGACCGCTCTCTCCGAGGCCCTGACCCCGCCGACCCCCGCACCCTGACCCCGCGTGTCCTACGTCCGGAACGCGCGTGTCCTACGTTCGCGCACCCCGAGTTGAACGCCCAGGGCAAGATCGACTGCTCTGAGCGTTCAACTCGGGTGTTCTGGACGTAGGACTCTCGCGGTCTGGACGTAGGACACGGGCGGTCTGGGTGTAGGACACGCGGGCGGTAGGGGTCCGGTCAGGCGTCCGGGGGCGGGCAGGGGTCGTCCTCGGTGGCGCGCTGCCCGGACAGCTCACGGCGGGCGATCGCGCGCACGGCCGCCATGGCCGCGTCACCCAGCACGGTCCCCACGACGACGCCCTCCAGCGCCTCGTCCTCGGTCTCCGCGCCCCGCACGTACTCCAGGTCGGCCTCGGCCAACGGCCGCGCGGCGCGCGCCAGCCCGTCCAACGTCTCCGCGAACCGCTCGTGCCCCACCTCACGGGCCGTCGCCAGCACGCCCACCAGCGCCCGGTACGCGTACGACTTCGGCCGGTACACCCACCCCTGCCGCTCCACGAACGCCCGCGCCTGCTCGTGCGCCACCTCGTCGTCGCCGCCGAGGTCCGGCGGCGCCACCGCGGCCGAGATCGTGCCCATGGCCTTGTGCAGGGACTTCTCCGGGTCGTCCAACGCGCCGAGCACCTCCCGCACGGCCGCGATCGACAGCCCGCCCACCTCGACCACCGCGCGTACGAGTCGCAGCCGGTGCAGGTGGCCCTCCGAGTAGCGGGCCTGGTTGGGGCTGGTCAGCTCGCCGGCCGGGAGCAGGCCTTCCCGCAGGTAGTACTTGATCGTCGGCACGGGCACGCCGCTGCGACGGCTCAACTCTGCGATGCGCACGGGCACGTGCCCCTTCCCAGGACGGTCCTCGATATGGATACTCTAGCTATCTGATAGTAGAAAGTGCTGCTATCCATCCTTAGGAGTCGCCCGTGGCCCGCTTCCTGCGCACGCATCCACCGCTGATGCTGTTCTCCCTGCTCATGGCCGCCCTGACGGTCGTGTCGCTGGGCGGGCTGATCATCGACGACCGCATTCTGGTCGGGTCACCGATCTGGTTCAAGCCGTTCAAGTTCGCCGTCTCCCTCGGCCTCTACGGCGTCACGCTGGCCTGGATGCTCACCCGCACGACCCGGTGGCGCCGGGCCGGCTGGTGGGCCGGCACGGTCGTCGCGGTCGCCGGCACCGCCGAGATGGCCGTCATCGTCGGCCAGGTGCTGCGCGGCAGGCGAAGCCACTTCAACGTCGCCACGCCGCTGGACGGGCAGCTGTGGCAGCTCATGGCCGTCACCATCGTGACGCTGTGGGCGATGCACGCGGTGATCGCGGTCGTGCTGGCCCTGTCCCGGTTCACCGACCGCGCCGCGGGCCTGTCGATCAGGCTCGGCCTGCTGCTGTCGCTGGTCGGCCTCGGCCTCGGCTTCCTGATGACGTCACCCGCGCCGGGGCAGGACGACGACGCGGGGGTCGTGGGCGCGCACAGCGTCGGGGCACCCGACGGCGGTCCGGAGATGGCGTTGACCGGCTGGAACACCGCGGCGGGCGACCTGCGCGTCCCGCACTTCGTCGGCCTGCACGCCCTGCAGGTGCTCCCGCTGCTGGTGGCGCTGTTCGGCCGGCGCGCGACCCCGAAGCTCTCGTGGGGCCTTGCGATCGGCTACGCGGGCCTGATGGCGTTGGTCACGTGGCAGGCGCTGCGCGGCCAGGCGCCGCTGCGCCCGGACCTGCCCACCGCGCTGGGCGCGCTCGCCGTGGTCACGTGGACCGCCGCGGTGGTCGCCCGGACCCTGCGCGGGACCGAGAAGGAGAGGGTGGCGGCATGACCGGGTTCCTGTTCCAGCTCACGTTCTGGCTCACCGTGCCGTTCTGGGGCCTGATGATCTTCGCGCCGGCGTCGTCGGTGACCGCGCGGGTGGTGTCGTCGCCGTTGATCGCGGTGCCACCCCTGGTCGTGTATGCGGTCCTGGTCGCCGCGCACCTGCCGCAGCTGTGGGCGACGATGAGCAGTCCGGACCTGGGCACGTTGAGGGAGTTCCTGGCCACCGCCTGGGGCGCCTCGGCGGTCTGGGCGCAGGTGATCGCGTGGGACCTGCTGATCGGCGCGTGGATGCACCGGGAGGGCCGCCGCTTGGGGCTGCACCCGCTGCTCATGGGGCCGCTGCTGGTGCTCACGATCGTCGTGTCCCCGTTCGGGTTCGGGCTGTTCCTGGCCATCCGCGCGGCCTGTGACCGACCCGACAGGGCGACCACGGTGGTTACCGGTCAGTAACAGGGGCTAGAGTTGTGTTACCGATCGGTAGGAGTCGCGCCCGACCGCTCGGGTGAACCGTCATCACAAGCGGAGGAGACGCCGTGGCCGCACCAGTAGCGCCGGCACGCGTTCGGAACGTGGTCTTCGTGGACGGCGTGCGCACGCCGTTCGGCAAGGCCGGCCCCAAGGGAATCTTCGCGGAGACCCGTGCCGACGACCTGGTCGTCAAGGTGATCCGCGAGCTGCTGCGCCGCCACCCCGAGCTGCCGCCGGAGCGGGTCGACGAGGTGGCCATCGCCGCCACCACGCAGATCGGTGACCAGGGCCTGACCATCGGCCGGACCGCGGCGCTGCTCGCCGGCCTGCCGAAGTCGGTGCCCGGCTACGCGATCGACCGGATGTGCGCGGGCGCGATGACGGCCGTGACGACGTCGGCCAGCGGCATCGCGTTCGGCGCGTACGACGTCGTCATCGCGGGCGGCGTCGAGCACATGGGCCGTCACCCGATGGGCGAGGGCGTCGACCCGAACCCGCGGTTCCTGTCCGACAAGATCGTGGACCCGTCGGCGCTCGTCATGGGTTCGACGGCGGAGAACCTGCACGACCGGTTCCCGCACATCACCAAGGACCGCGCGGACGCGTTCGCGGCGGCGTCGCAGGCCAAGTACGCCGACGCGGTGAAGAACGGCAAGATCGGCCCGGAGCTGGTGCCGGTCGCGACCAGGTCCGCCGAGAACGGCTGGGGCCTGGCCACCGTGGACGAGCCGCCCCGCCCCGGCACGACGGTCGAGGACCTCGCCAAGCTGAAGACGCCGTTCCGCCCGCACGGCCGGGTCACCGCGGGCAACGCGGCCGGCCTGAACGACGGCGCGACCGGCTGCATCCTGGCCGAGGAGGAGACCGCCCGCGAGCTGGGCCTGCCGGTCGGCATGCGCCTGGTGGGCTACTCGTTCATGGGCGTCGAGCCCGAGGTCATGGGCGTCGGCCCGGTGCCCGCCACCGAGAAGGCGCTCAAGCGCGCCGGCCTGACCATCGACGACATCGGCCTGTTCGAGATCAACGAGGCGTTCGCCGTGCAGGTGCTCGCCTTCCTCGACCACTTCGGCATCGCAGACGACGACCCGCGGGTCAACCAGTGGGGCGGCGCGATCGCCGTCGGCCACCCGCTCGCGTCCTCCGGCGTGCGGCTGATGACCCAGCTGTCGCGGCAGTTCGCCGAGCGCCCCGACGTGCGCTACGGCATCACCACCATGTGCATCGGCATCGGCATGGGCGGCACCGTGATCTGGGAGAACCCCCACTGGAACGGAGAAGGCAAGTGACCGCGTTGACCGCTGACGAGGCGAAGGCCCTCTTCCCCGACGAGGTCGTGACCCACGCCCGCACCCGGTTCCTGTCCGTGCCGGGGCTGGCCGGCCAGGTCGCCCTCATCACGATCGACAACGGCCACGACCACACCCGGCCGTCCACGTTCGGCCCGCAGTCGCTGGTGAGCCTGAGCGCGGCGTTCGACGAGGCCGCGGCTGCCTCGCCGGCCGCCATCGCGGTCACCGGCAAGCCGTTCGTGTTCGCCGTGGGCGCGGACCTGACCGCCGTGGAGGGCGCTTCGGAGCGCTCGCAGGCCGTCGCCATCGGTCAGCTCGGCCACGACGTGTTCCGCAAGTTCACCGAGTCGACCGTGCCGACCTTCGCGTTCGTCAACGGCGCGGTGATGGGCGGCGGCCTGGAGCTGGCGCTGTCGTGCCACTACCGGACGCTGGCGTCCAACGCGGCGGCCATCGCGCTGCCCGAGGTGTTCCTCGGCCTGTTCCCCGGCTGGGGCGGCACGCAGCTGCTGCCGAACCTGATCGGCGCGAACGACGCGGTCACCGTGATCTTCGAGAACGCGTTGAACCAGAACAAGATGCTCAACCCGAAGCAGGCGCTGGACCTGGGCATCGCGGACGTGCTGTTCGACTCGGCGGACTACCTGGAGCAGTCGCTGCTGTGGCTGTCCTCGGTGGTGCGCGGCGATGTCGTGCCCGCCCGGCGCGAGATCGACCGCGGTGAGGGCTGGGACGCGGCGGTGGCGCGGGCGCGGGCCATCGTCGAAGGCCGGACCAAGGGCGCGGCGCCGGGTGCGCTGAAGGCGTTGGAGCTGCTGGAGCTGGCGCGGGAGAACGACCTCGACCGCGGCTACGCGGCGGAGACCGAGGCGCTGGCGGACGTCGTGATGAGCGACGAGCTGCGGGCCGGGCTGTACTCGTTCAACCTGGTGCAGAAGCGGGCCAAGCGGCCGGCGGGCGCACCGGACAAGTCGTTGGCGCGCAAGGTCACCAAGGTCGGCGTCGTCGGCGCGGGCCTGATGGCCTCGCAGATGGCGCTGCTGTTCGCGCGGCGGCTGGAGGTGCCGGTGGTGCTCACCGACATCGACCAGGAGCGCGTGGACAAGGGCGTCGGGTACGTGCACTCCGAGGTCGACAAGCTGCTGGCGAAGAAGCGCGTGTCGCCGGACAAGGCGAACCGGCTCAAGGCGCTCGTCACGGGGTCGCTGGACAAGGCGGCGTTCTCCGACGCGGACTTCGTCATCGAGGCCGTGTTCGAGGACCTGGGCGTGAAGCAGAAGGTGTTCGCGGAGGTCGAGGAGTTCGTCTCGCCCGAGGCCGTGCTCGCGACCAACACGTCGTCGCTGTCGATCACCGACATGGCGTCCGGCCTGAAGCACCCCGAGCGGGTCGTCGGCTTCCACTTCTTCAACCCGGTCGCGGTCATGCCGCTGCTGGAGATCGTGCGCGCCGGGCAGACCGACGACGCGACGCTGGCGACCGCGTTCGCGGTGGGCAAGCAGCTGAAGAAGTCGTCGGTGCTGGTGAAGGACGCGCCGGCGTTCGTGGTGAACCGCCTGCTGACCCGGTTCATGGGCGAGGTCGTGAAGTCCATCGACGAGGGCACGCCGTTCGAGGTGGCGGACAAGGCCACCGAGCCGCTGGGCCTGCCCATGTCGCCGCTCGTGCTGCTGCAGCTCGTCGGGCCCGCCGTGGCGCTGCACGTGGCCGGGACGATGCACGGCGCGTTCCCCGACCGGTTCGGCGTCTCGGACAACATGAAGGCGTTCGTGAAGGCCGGCAAGACCGCCGTGTACCAGTGGGACTCGACGGGCAAGCAGACCGTCGACCCAGAGGTGCAGGCGCTGTGGCAGTTCGGCGACAAGCCGCTCACCGGTGACGAGGTCTTCGCGCGCGCGTTGGAGGCCATGGCGGAGGAGATCCGGATCATGCTCGACGAGGGCGTGGTCGCGGAGGCGCAGGACATCGACCTGTGCATGATCCTGGGCGCCGGCTGGCCGTTCTGGCTGGGTGGCATCACCCCGTACCTGGACCGCTCGGGCATCTCGGAGAAGGTGACCGGCAAGCGCTTCCTCGCGCCCGGCGTCGCCTCCGTCCCCGCCTGATCCGTTCCGCCGCTCCACCCGTTCCACGCGTCACGCCCGGTCGCCTCGTGCGGCCGGGCGTGACGTCGTTGCGGGGCGTGGTCATCCGCCGTTGTGCGGACGGGTGCGGCGAACTCCGGTTTACGGTCGAAGATCGGCCGCGGTCGTCCTCCGAGCGGAAGGTGGTCCCATGCGTTACGGGCTCCGGATCGCGCTGTGCCTGGTGGCGGCGGCGCTGACGACCGTCACCGTCACGCCGCTCGCGGGCGCCGCGGCGGCCAACGGCGGTTTCGAGTCGCCCACCGCGCCCGCCGGCGGCTTCCAGCGGTTCCCCACCGGCTCGACCCTGGGCGCGTGGACCGTGACGGCCAACGACGTCGACCTGTCCGGCGCAGGGTTCTGGCAGACGGCCGAGGGCGCCCAGTCGCTGGACCTGGAAGGCGGCTTGGGGTTCGGCGCGGTCACGCAGCAGGTCGTCACCGGGCTGGCGTGGAAGGTCCGCGTCCGCTTCGCGCTGGCGGGCAACCCGGCGGGCGGGCCGGCGGTGAAGACGCTCCGGGTGCTGGCCGACGGGCAGGTGGTCGGGGAGTTCTCGTTCGACACCACCGGCAAGACCCTGGCGGACATGGGTTACGTGCAGCGCGAGGTGTCGTTCAGGTCGGTGAGGCTGGTGACGCCGTTGACGTTCGCCAGCGCGACCGGCAGTGGATACGGGCCTGTCATCGACGACGTCCGGGTGACCACCTGCGACGGCATCGTCTGCCCCTGACCCCTGACCCTCGGCCTCGGGCCGGCGTGCGACGGCTCCCGTTCGGTGCTTCCCTGGTGTCGATGCCGGACCCCACCACCGCCCGCGACCGCGCGGCCCGTCTCGTCGAGGCCATCCTCCGCGACGGCGACGACTGCACGTGGTGCCGCCGCCCGTTCACCGGCCAGGTCACCCCGACCACCGACCACCTGGTCCCCAAGGTCAAGGGCGGTCCGTCGTGGCAGGAGAACGAGGTCGCCGCGTGCCGCCGCTGCAACCGCGAACGGGGTCACCTCTCCCCGACCGACTGGCTGGCCGAGTGCGAACGCCGCGGCTGGCACCCCGACCGCGCCCGCGTCACCAGGGTCCTGACCTCGCTGGCGGACGCCATCGCCGTCCGCGGAGGTCAACGCCGAGCCCGCCGCTACCTGGCCTCCCAGCTCCGCCGGGTGGACAACATCGATTAGGCGCCCACTCGAAATAGAACCGATCAGGTGGAATACTGATCGGATTCTCGAACAGGCGTGCGCCAAGTCGCCGGAATTCCACCCGTGACCCATGGTCCCTCACAGTTGACGGTTCACTCCGCCGAGACGCTGTTTCGCAAGATCGAATACGTCCGACAAGACACTCGATCACACGCGGAGTATGCCCTGTACCGCCCCCCAGCAGCTCGAATGGCGTAACGCTGGTCTGTACGGCAGCAATCGGCACGCCACTATCGCCCATTAGTGAGTGCTTCGCACGGGTGAATTCCCGAACAGCGCGTAACCACTCGAGCTAATAAGGGTGGCATGCGCTAAGTGCGGACCATCGAGCTGCCGGACGTGGGAACCTTCTACGCACAGTCACATCCTGAACGCGTCTGCGAGCCATTCTCATGAGGGGGGAAGGGCGCCATGCCGTATCAGAGCCTCGGAGGACCAGCAGTACCACCTGCGTCGCCGTCGACGATGAGCATGCAAGTGGAACCTGAGAAGGTGCTGGACCTGATAGCGACCTACGAGGGCGTGCGCGACTCCGTGTCGGATTTCCTGCAGGCCCAGGGGGACTCCCTCCGCGGGCGACCACTGGCCGATGACGAGGTTTCCGGCGATGCCGCCGGCGTGTTCACCGACCATTCGGCGGGCGCTCTCGACGTCACCGAGAGGTTCCTCGTCGAACTGGACGCCAACATCGAGCAGCTCCTCGCGGCGGCGCGGACCTACGGCCTCGTCGAGGACGGCAACACCGAGATGATCCGCAAGCTCCACGGGGTTGCCGACCGATGAGGCCTCGAATAGCGGAGATCCGCCCGGCCCTCTGCGCGGTGGCGGTCGTCGCGCTCCTCGCCGGCTGCACCACCACCGCCGGCACCCCGCACCCGGAGAGCGGCGCGGGCGCGTTCCCGGGAACGTCACCGTCCACGACCTCGGCCTCACCTCCGAAGCGCCCGCGCGAGATCCAGCTGCGCGGCGCGGAACCGTGCGGCCTGCTGACCGATGGGCAACTGCCCGCGTTGCGGATCGACAAGGCGGGGAGGGTCGTGGACAGCGACTTCTACCGGACCAAGGGCTGCTCGTGGACGGTCATCGGAGCCAGCAGCCACCTCGTTCCCGTGACCGTCGAGGGCATCTCCGCGTGGACGGACGGCAAGCGGGCAGGCAGGGCGGCGGCGACCGACCCGGTGCTGGACTTCCCGGCCATCACGGTGACCCTGCCGAACGACGAAGGCCGCTGCGACGTGATGGTGGACACCGCCGAGGGGCAGTACCTGGCCGCGACCTTCTCGGTGCTGCCCACGTACGAGGACCGCTTCCCCGCGCCCTGCGACGGGGCGCGGAAGCTGGCGGAGGCGGCGATGGAGAACCTGCTGAAGTGAGGGGGCGGCAATGGCGACCTGGGAGCACCACTTAGGCAGACGTCGGACGGACGGGAACATCGGGAACCACAACTTCGACGCGCAGTCGCACCGGCAGCTGTACGAGAAGATCCACGGAGGCCCCGGCTACCCGGCGGCCCAGACCGCGGACGACGCCTGGAGCAAGTTCCTCGACGTGATGAAGGCCGCCCGCACCGAGCTGGAGGCGGCGATCCGCGAGTCGGGCGCGGTGTGGCAGGGCTCGGCCGGGGAACGGTTCACCGGCGGCAACGCGCCCTTGGTGCAGTGGACCGAGGACGCCCGCACCGCCGCGATCGTCACCCGCGCGTCGTTGGAGTCGCAAGCGCTGTCCTATGTGGACGCGAAGGGCAGCATGCCGGAGCCGGTGGAGGTCACCTCGACCGCCAACGACGACTTCTGGGGCGTCCCCGCCGGGTTCACGCACCTCGTCGGCGGTCAGACCGACCAGGACCTCCAGGAGCAGCGGGCGCAGGAGGCCAAGCGGATGGCCGTCGCCGTGATGAACGGCTACCGCGACCGGGCGTCCGCAGCGGTGGACTCGCTGGGCGAGTTCGTGCCGCCGCCGTCGGTCACCGCGCAGGTGGTCGAACCCGCCGCCGAGCGGAGCGAGGTACGACAGGTGCGGATCACCCCGTCGCAGCGCACGACGTCCGAGCGTGGCGAACCCGGCTACGTCGAACCCGGCTACGTCGAGCCCGGGGATCCCGCCGTGACCGGGTCGCGTGACGTCGACCGGACCGGCACGTCCGCGGTCGGGACGCCGCAGGAGCCCTCATCCCGTCCGACCCCCGGCACGGTCACCACGTCCTCGCACGCGCCCGCTCCCCCGGCCGGCGCACCGGTCGGCGTGCCGCTCACCACCCGGCCCTCCTACCCGACGAGCTCCTCCGCGGGCGTGCCCGGCAGCCCCGGCAAGGCCGCAAGGGGTGGCGTGCCACGCGGTTTCGGAGGAGGCGCGGGCGGACGCGCGGGCGGAGGGGTGGGCGCAGGCGGAATGAACCGGTTCCCGCCGGGCGGCAACCCCGCCACCCCCGCACCCCGCCCCGGTGGTTCGACCGGCATCGGCAACGACACCCAGCCGAACCGCCCGACCACGGCACC
>NZ_JBFAAX010000080.1:0-19248 GCF_040639995.1 Actinosynnema sp. NPDC023658
ACGTCGAAGGACGGCGGCGGGGCGCCGCGGGTCGCGTCGCGGAACAGCTCGGCGAGCTTCTGCTCGTCCACCTACCTCCCCCTCCCGCTCACGACGCCGGCCGCAAGTCGTCGATGGTGTCGCCCAGCGCCTCGCGCAGGGCCTCCAGGCCCCGCGAGGTCTGGCTCTTCACCGTGCCCTCGGAGCACCCCAGCGCCTCGGCCGCCGCCGCGACGTCCAGGCCCTCCAGGAACCTGAGCACGAGCACCGCCCGCTGCCGGGGCGGCACCCGCCGCAAGCCCGCGACCAGCGCCTCGCGCGTCGCCACCGAGTCCGCCACCTCGCCGTCGCCCGAGGGCGTCTCCGGGACCTGGTCCACGAAGCGCTCCCGCCGCCACGGCCGGCGCGACTCGTCGATCACCGCGCGCACCAGGGTCCGGCGGACGTAGGCGTCCAGGGCCTGCTTGTCCCGGACCTTGCGCCACCTGCGGTGCAACGCGACGAACGCGGTCTGCGCGAGGTCGTCCGCCCGGTGCCAGTCACCACAGAGCAGGAACGCCGTTCGGCGCACGGCCTCCCGGCGAGCCACGAAGTACTCCGCGAACTCCTGCTCGTCGCGCTGATCCACGCGGACTCTCTCCGCTCGTCGTGCTTGCACTTACCGGACGGAACCGGTGGCGTCCACGGTTGCACGCCGGTCGACCGAGACTTGCGTCACCCCCATCGTGGTACCGCCGACGCGATCGGGTCAGGGCTTGCCCGGTGTGATGTGATCCATTCGTGACCCAGCTCTCGCCACTCGACTTCCGCTCCGACACCGTCACCCGGCCCGACGAGGCCATGAGACTGGCCATGTCCGCCGCCGAGGTCGCCGACGACGTGCTCGACCACGACCCCACGATGCGTCACCTGGAAGAACGCGTCGCGGAGCTGCTGGGCGTCGAGGCGGCGTTGTGGGTGCCGTCGGGGTCGATGGGCAACCTGATCGCGTTGACCGTGCACCTGCGACCCGGCGACCGGTTCCTCGCGCCGCGCGGCGCGCACGTGCTGGACAACGAGCTCGGCACGGCGGCGTGGATCGCGGGCGGCATGCCGCACCCGATGGAGTGCGACGCGGGGCCGGGCCGGGTGTCGCCGGACGCCGTGCGCGCGGCGGCGGGCACCTCCGGGCCGTACTACACGCTGCGCACGTCCCTGTTGTGCCTGGAGAACACGCACAACGCGGCCGGTGGGGCCGTGACGCAGCCCGACGAGCACGCGCTGCTGGTGTCGGCGGCGAAGGAGACCGGCCTGCGGGTGCACCTGGACGGCGCGCGGCTGTGGAACGCGTCGGTGGCGTTGGGGCTGCCGCCCGCGGCCCTGACGGTCGGCGTCGACACGGTGCAGGTGTGCCTGTCGAAGGGCCTCGGCGCCCCGGTCGGGTCGGTGGTGGCCGGGTCGTCGTTGTTCGTGACCGAGGCGCGGCGGGTGCGCAAGATGCTCGGCGGCGGCGTGCGGCAGGGCGGCGTGCTGGCCGCCGCGGGCCTGGTCGGGCTGGGGCGCATCGACGACCTGGCGCGCGACCACGCCAACGCCCGCACGCTGGCGCGCGGGCTGGCGGAGCTGGGCTGGCAGGTGGACGAGCCGGAGACGAACATCGTGCTGGCCGGCGTGCCGGACCTGGAGGTCACGCTGACCGGGTTGCGGCACCTGGGCGTGTTCGCCGGGCCGATGGCGGGCAAGGTGCGGTTCGTGCTGCACCGCGACGTCGGCGCGGAGGACGTGGCCGAGGCGTTGAAGCGGATCGGGTCGGCGAGCTGACGTGCGCTGGGTGGTCTTCGACTACGGCCGGGTGATCAGCGAGCCGAACGGGGAGATGGCCGCCCTGGCGGCGCTGCTCGGGGTGCCGGTCGAGGCGTTCGCGGACGCGTACTGGGCCTCGCGGGACACCTACGACGCGGGTCGGCCCGACCTGGAGTACTGGCGGGCGGTCGGTGACGCGGTGGGCGTGCCGGTGGACGAGGAGCTGACCCGGCGGCTGACCGAGGTCGACGTGCGGGGGTGGCTGCGACCCGAGCCCGCGGCGGTGGAGCTGGTGGCGGAGCTGGCGTCGGCCGGGGTGCCGCTGGCGCTGCTGTCCAACGCGCCCGTGTCGCTCGCGCGGACCGCCGAGCGGCAGCCGTGGGCCGGGTACTTCCGGCACCTGGTGTTCTCCGGTGACGTCGGGGTGGCCAAGCCGGACCCGCGGATCTTCGCCGCGCTGGCGCGGCGGATCGGTGCGGAGCCGGGCGAGTGCGTGTTCTTCGACGACCGGCAGGAGAACGTGGACGGCGCGGTCGCGGCCGGGCTGACCGGCGTGCTCTGGCAGGGCCCCGCCCACGCCCGCGAGGTGCTGGCGTCGTAGCGGGCCGGGGTTTCAGCGCTTGCCGGAGCCCGCGGCGCGCAGTTCCTCGCGCAGCTCGGCCAGCTCCGCCCGGACCAGGCGCAGCTCGGCCGCCGTCGCCTGCTCGGCCTCGGCCACCGACTCCTCGACCCCGCTCAGCCGTTCGACCAGCCAGGAGGCGATCGTGCCGGTGATGACACCGAGCAGGGCGATCCCGCCGATCATCAGCAGCGCCGCGACCAGGCGGCCCTCCCACGTGACGGGGTAGCGGTCGCCGTAGCCGACGGTGGAGATCGTGGTGAGCGTCCACCACGTGGCGTCGCCGAACGTGGTGATGGTGGCGTCCGGGTGGTGGCGCTCGGCGTCCAGCACGGCCAGCGAGGAGCAGAGGCCGACCAGCACGGTGACGCCCGCGGCGTAGACGCCGACGCGTTGCCGGAACCGGCCGGCGAACCGCTTGTTGAGCACCTGCAGCACGGTGATCAGCCGCAGCACGCGCAGCTGGCGGACCATCGGCAGCACCACCGTGAACAGGTCGAACAGGTGGGTGACGATGAACCTGCGCTTGTCGACGGCGAGGCTGAGGCGGGCGGCGTAGTCCACCGCGAAGATCAGCCAGACCAGCCAGAGGACGACCTCCAGCACGGCGTGCACGCCGGGGGTCGAGCGGTCGTCGAGGACCTGCCAGGCGTAGGCCACCACGAAGAGGACCGCGAGGCCCGTGAGCGGCCACTCGGCGCGGCGCTCCCACTGGTCGAGGCGGCGTTCATCGGTCACGAGCACCGACCCATGGTGCGGGTCGGTGCGGCGTTTTACCAGCTCCCGGGAGTCCTCAGGGGCCCTTGATGCCCTTCGGGCGCTTGCCGCTCTTGATCGCGCCGTACGCGGCGGTGCCCAGGAACAGCACGCCGCCGATCACCGCGAGCCAGAAGACGCCCTTGATGACGGCGCCGAGCACGGTGAGCACCAGCCAGGCCGCGAGCAGCCACAGGATTATCCGGACCATGTCACCCGAACGACTGGCTTCCCGGTTCGGTTCCCCCACCAAGCCCCGACCGGGAGTACAACTGTCATCATGATGACGACAACCAACCACCCAAGCGCCGGACCGCCTCCTCGATGTCGTGGCCGGCCCCGGCGAAGGACATCCGAATGAACTCGTGCCCGTGCGCGGGGTCGAAGTCGATGCCCGGCACGATCGCGACCCCCGTGTCGTCCAGGAGGCGTCGGCAGAAGTCCATCGAGTCGTCGGTGAGGTGCGAGACGTCGGCGTAGGCGTAGAAGGCGCCGTCGGCGGGCGCCACCTTGTCGATGCCGAGGTCCGCCAGGCCCTTGAGCAGCACGTCCCGGTTGAGGCGGTACCCCTCGACCAGGCGGCCGGTCTGCGCGTACGACTCGGGCTCGAACGCCGCGACGGCCGCGTGCTGGGCCAGCGTGGGCGGGCAGAGCGTGAGGTTGCCCGTCAACCGGTCCACCGCCTGCCGCAGGTCGGGCGGCAGCAGCAGCCACCCCAACCGCCAGCCGGTCATGGCGAACGCCTTGGAGAAGGAGTTGACGACGATGGAGTCGCGGGAGGTCTCCCACGCGCAGGCGAGGGGCGTGCCGTAGCTGATGCCGTGGTAGATCTCGTCGCTGACCAGCCGCACGTCGTGCTCGGCGCACCAGGTCGCCAAGCCGGCCAGCTCCGGCGGGGACAGCACGGTGCCGGTCGGGTTCGCCGGGCTGGCCACCACAAGCCCGTCGAGCGGCCCGGCCTCGTCCAGCATGGCCACCGTGGGCTGGAACCGGGTCTCCGGTCCGCAGGCCAGCTCGACCACCTCGCACCCGAGGGCCTTGAGGATGTTGCGGTAGGCGGGGTAGCCGGGCCGGGCGAGGGCGACGCGGTCGCCCGCCTCGAAGGCGGCGAGGAAGGCGAGCAGGAAGCCGCCGGACGAGCCGGTGGTCACCACGACGTCGTCCGCGGAGACGTCGAGCCCGTACTGCCGGTGGTAGTGGCCCGCCAGGGCTTCCCGCAGCTCCACGATGCCGAGCTGCTCGGTGTAGCCGAGCGTCTGCTCGCGCAGGGCTCGGTGGGCCGCCTCCAGCACGGGTGTCGGGGCCTGGCTGGACGGCTGCCCGGCTGCCAGCGACACGACGTCGCCCAGGAGCCGTTGCCGCCGAGCGGCGGCGGACAGCACCTCCATGACGTGGAAAGGAGGCACATCTGCACGACTGGAAACACCCACCATGCCGGTGAGGCTAATCGAGCCGTCGAAAGGATCCGCAGGTCACCACTACTGTCGACGCCATGCACCGGAGCCGTGTCTATGCGTTGCTGATCGACACGCCGCAGGCGGAGGCCGGCGAGGCGGCGGCCTTCTGGTCGGCCGCGCTGGGCGCCACCGCCCGGCCGGTCCCGAGCGAGGAGCAGTTCACCTCCCTGCACGGCGCGCTGCCGAACCTCGTGGCAGCCGTGCAGTCGGTGGACGACGAACCCCGGTTCCACCTGGACATCGAGACCGACGACGTCCACGCCGAGACCGCGCGCCTGCTGGCGCTGGGCGCGACCCAGGTGGCGCAGTGGCTGGAGTGCCGGGTGCTGCGCGCGCCGGGCGGCCACCTGCTGTGCGTGCTGCCGGTGCACAGCGACCAAGCCCTGTTCGACGCCGAGGCGAACACCTGGCCCTGACCCCGAGCCCGACGAACACCCACCTCTGACCGCCGACCCCGAACCCACCCAACCGCCGGCGCTGCCGCCCGACCGGGCCCGGCAGCCGCTCAACGTCAGCGACCACCCGACCCGGCAGTCGCCGGACCCCAGCGGTCCCCGCCCCACCCTGCAGTCCCCGGACCGCCAGCGGTGCCGCCCGACCCAGTCGCCGGATCTCGGCGGTGCCCGCCCACCCAGCAGTCCTCGGACCGCCGCGGTGCCGCCCGACCCGACAGCCGCCGACTCGGGTGGCCGCTCGACCCCCGGCGACGGGCCGACCTCGACGGGATGCCCGACCGGATCGCCGCCCGACCGGATCGCCGCCCGACCTGGCAGCCGCCCGACTCTGGCGGTGCCGCCCGACCCGGCAGTCACCGGACTCCGATGGCCGCTCGACCCCGGCGGAACGCCTGGTCCCGGCGGGACGCTCGACCCCGGCGGGCGTCTGGCCTCGGCGGAACGCCTGGTCCCCGCGGAATGCCTGGCCCGCTAGTAGCCCTGGTAGCCGCCGCCGCCCGCCATCGACTTCAGACCCGGGTGGCCTTCGAAGCCGCCGTAGCGGGAGAAGGTGTAGCGGACGCCGGCGATGATGTTGTCGACCGGGTTCCAGATGTCGTCGTGGCCGGGCAGCTTGTGCGCCTGGAAGGTCGGGTCGATGCACTGCATCAACCCCTTCGACGGCGTGCCCTTGGCGGCGTTGGAGTCCCAGTCGTTGATCGCGTGCGGGTTGCCGCCGGACTCCTTCTCGATGATCGTCCAGATCTCGTCGATGTTGTCCTCGGTGACCGGGATGCCGGCGGCCTGGAGGATCTTGATCGCCTCGCGGATCCACTCCTCGACGTTGCCGGGCGGCGGGCCGCTCGACGGCGGACCGCCGCTGGGACCGAGGCCGCCCATGCCGCCTCCACCACCACCACCACCACCGGAGTCCGAACCGGACCCACCACCGGAGCCACCGCCCGACCCGCCCCCGGAACCAGAGCCGGAACCAGAGCCGGAGCCGGCCCCACTGGTGGGCTGCGACGAGGCGGACGACGTCGTGGTCTCCGAGGCCGGCTCGGGCGCGGGGGTCCACTCGATCGTCTTGCCCGGCGCGGGCGTGAAGGGCTGCGTGTCGGGGTCCGCCATGGTGCTGAACGCGGGCGTGATCGACCCCGCCCGGCCCTGCAGCGCACCGAGCGCGGCGCTCAACGCCTGTTCGGCCTGCTCGACCACCGGCTGCGCGTCGCCCGCCGCCTCCTGGCACATGCCGCGGATGGCCGAGTCGACGTCCTCCTGCGGCATGCCGTGGGCCTGCCGGCGGAGCTGGCGCACCCGGCTGAGCAGGTTCTCGCAAATGCGCTCGACCGACGTCTTCGCCGTTTCCAACGCCGTCGCCGCGGACTCCAGATCACCGGCCGCGGCGGTCAACGCGTCGGTCAGCGAATTGCCGCTCTTGGTGAATCCGTCCATGTAGGCGACGAATCCGTCGGCCGAACCGCCCTGCCACGCGCCGTCGAGCTGCGCGACCGACTGCCGGACCGCGGCACCGCTTTCACCGGCCTTCGTGGCGGCCTGCTTCCACCGGTTCGCGATCTCCTTCACGGCGTCCGGCTGCGCGGTGTCGACCTTGTCCGCCAACTGCGCCAACGCCTGCCCGCCGGGCAGCGCGGCGACCTCGTCCGTGGCTCCCATCAGCTCACACCACCCGGAAGGAGTCCGCGTTGGCGGTCTCCACGTCGACCACGGACTGCTGCACGGCGTCGATCGCGCGTTCCACCTTGCCCAGCACCGACTCCGCCGCGGCGAACTCGGCGCCCGCCTTCGCGTCGAGTTCCGACGCCGCCGCGGAAAGCCCGCCCGAACTCGCCAGTTTGCCGAAGATGTCCGGATCGGCGTAAAGGCCGGAGAACCCGTCGCCCACCGCCCCGAATTGCCCCGCCTGCGTGCTCACCGTGCTCCGGCACTGCTCCATCGCCTCGGCATTGAACTTCGCGACCGCCATTACCCGACTGTAGAGCGGGACGAGCGTGCGCACCGCCGTTATCCACGGAATTCGTCCAACAGACCGATGATCCCCTCGCGCAGCACGTCGGGGTCCGTCGGGCCGTGGAAGTCGACCACGTCCGCCGCCCGTCTGCGCCGCCCGCTCCCGTCGACCGCGGCCGCGCCGAACTGGCCGCGCAGGTCCGGTCCGCCGACCCGGCCGTCCGGGAGTTCCGGCAGCAGCGCGACCAGCGCGGTGGCGAGGTCGACGTCCAGCTCCCGCACGGTGATCAGGTCCCGCGTCAGCACGGCCAGGACCGTGCCGGTGCCGGTGGACGCGGCCAGCGCGCGCACCGCGGAGCTGCCGATGCCCAGCCGCAGGTCCGCCGAGCGCGGCGGGTAGGCGATGAGCTTGAACGCCGCACCGAGCCAGGGGTCCAGCTCACCACCGCGGGCCAGGCCCTGTGCGGTGAGGTCGCTCCACGGCGCGGGATCGTCCTGGACGTGCAGGACGATCGGCATCGCGCCGAGGTCGAGGTGTTCCCAGGCGGCGCGGAACGCGCTCGCGCTGAGGATCGCTGTGGTCACCTGACGTCACTCCCGGATGACGGCGGGCATTGCTCCGGCCCCCCAGGCCCGCACCGGAACTGACGCCGCCGGGGACGCACGGGTTCCGTCCGGTCACAACTGGTCGGACCCGATCGCGGAAGTCAGACCTCCTGGAGCAGCTCCCACACGCACCCGGCGAGGCGGGCGTTGTCGATCGGCGTGATCGTGCTCCAGTTGCGGCCGTCCGAGCTGGGCCGGACCTGGTGCAGGTAGCGGCCGGACGGGGTGTCGTGCCACGCGACCACGCGGCCGGCGCGCACCGGTGGCCCGGCGGGCTGGGCGCGTTCCGCCCCGAACTGGCCGCGGGTGCCCATGCCGTCGCACATGCCGGCCAGCTCCTGCGCCTCGTGCAGCGCCAGGCCGCGCCGCTCCAGGGCGAGCACCAGCTTCTCCGCGTCCCTCCCGGCCTCGTCGGACGCCGCGCGCAGCACGTCGTTCGGCAGGCTGATGGACCGCCCGTACCCGGCGGGCATGTCACCGGCGACCGACACCGCCGCCTCGGCCAGCGCACTGGCCCGCGACTCGATCAGCCACACCTCGTCGCCGTCGACCACGGCGAGGACGGCCTCGTCACCGGACGCCGCCGCAAGACCCTTGATCTTGCGGCGGTCGACCCAGATCCACAGGTCGATCGACACCTGCGGGTTGGCCAGCAGCGCGAACGCGTCGGCCAGCTCGGGCGTCAACCGACGGTTCACGGCCAGTCCGCGCTCGGCGAGCGAGCCCCAGGCCTGGTCCACGAACACGGCCCGTTCGGTGTGCGTGATGCCCGGGCTCGGCACGTCCAGCGCGACGTTGCGGCGGGTCAGTCGCTCCCCTTCCCACGCCACGTCGAACTCCAGCGTGGACAGGACAACCGTGCCGCTCACGTCACTGCTTCTCGGGCTCGTCGTCGCCGATGACCGACTGCACGACCATCCGCTCGTCACCGAACACGTCGTCGGAGTCGACGCCGTACTTGCGGACGTGCTCGCCGTCCTCCTCGCCGGGGCCGCCCTTGGCGCTCGCCGCGGGCTGCAACATCGAGGAACCCGACCCGGCCTTGCCGCCGGCGCCGGCCGCACCGCGGGCGGGCATGCGCTCGTCCGGTTCGATGGCGCCGATCGTCGCGGAGACGCCGGGCTTGCCGGTCAGCGCGCCACCCTTGCCACCGGTGCCCTTGCCGCCGGCGGAACCCTCGGGCAGCTTGCCGCCGCCGGGCAGCGCCGGGGACGCACCGCGCACCACGCGCCCGCCGCGGGCCTGCGTCGCCGCGATGCCCAACCCGAGCCCGCCGGCCAACCCGAGGCCGAGGCCCAGCCCGAAGTTCGACCCGCCGCCGGTCCGGCCCAACGCGACCGGCGGGATGACCGTCGGCCCACCAGGAGTGGTGGGCAGCAGGCCGGTGGAACCACCGGGCAGCCGGCCGGGCAGTTGACCACCGGGCAGCTGACCGGGCAGCTGCGGCGGCAGGCCGGTCGAGCCACCCGGGACGTGGGCGGAGCCGCCACCGGGCACGCTACCGGGGATCGACGGCGTGACGCCACCGGGCTGGCCCACCGACGCGACCGGCGTGCCGACGGAGGACGCCGTGGTGACGTCGAACTGCGGGGGCTTGTTCATGCCCTGGTACTGGTTGAGCGCGTCGCGACTGGCCTCGGTGTACTGGTCGAGCCCGCGGATGGTCTGCTCCCGCGCCGCCTGGGTCGCCTTGACCTCCTTGGCGTGGTCGGTCTCGTACCCGAAGAACCCACCGACGTCGTCGACGAGGTTGGTGTCCGTGTCGCCGCGCAACTGCTGCGGCTCGGGCATGTTGTTGCGCGTCTGGCTGTAGGTCGCACCCTGGACGGCCGTGGCCTGGGAGTTCTGCTGGCCCGCCTGGTCCGCCTCCGAGGCGTAGTCCGCCATGACGGTGGTCTTCCGGTTCGCCTGCTCGCCCGCGGCGCCCTGCCAGTCGATGCCCAGCTTCTTCAGCTCGCTGCGCAGGGTCTCGTCCACCTCGGTGAGGCTGGCGGACAACTCGCGCAGGGCGTGCGAGGCGTCGCTGAACTTCTGCGAGGCGTCGCCCTCTTGGAACTGCTGGACGAGGGCGGCCAGCGCGTGGTTGTCGTATCCCTCGAACCGGAAGTCGGTGATCTCTCGGTACCCCATGGCTTCCCCCTCACACCAGAGTAGGCAAGGTGACGAGCGCCAGCTCAGCCGCCTTCTTCGCGTTCTGACACATCTTGTCCTGCGGGTAGTCGTCCGCGAGCGGGTTGAAGTCCACCAGCAGCTGCTGCCCGTCCGCGACGTCCACCGCGATCGAGCACATGACGTTGTCGGTCCCGGAGAGCACCACCTGAGCGGCCGGGTAGCCGCTCACCTCGGTCCGCTCGACGTCGACGTTGCCGTTGCCCTGCCAGTGGTCGATGCCCTTGCTGGTCACCAGGCCGACGCCGTAGCCGAACCTCGGGGTCCCGTTGCTCGAGTAGTCGCACAGGGGGAACTTCCCGAGGCCGCTCAGGTCGTTCTCCTGGAGGTCGGGTTCCGACACCGACAACTGCTTCATCTGGTCGGTCGTCAACACCTGGCACGGGTCCAGGCCGTCGAGCTTGATCTCCTTCGGCCGGGACGAGTTCGAGCTCGTCGGCGGCTCGGGAGCGCTCGACGTCGACCCACCGCCGGTCGGCCGCGCGTCACCCGGCTCCTCGGCGGTGCAGCCGAGGAGGACGAGACTCGCGGCGACGGCGCACACCAGGCCGCCCCGGAACCTACTGCGCACCGGCTGCTCCGAAGGCCGAGGTGACCTCGTCCTCGGTGAACCCGTACTGGGTGGCGACCGCCCTGAGCTGGACCACCAGCTCGTCGAGGCTGTCCACGTACTGCTTGACCCGGCCGGCGTAGGTGTCCTCGCCGCCGACCAGCCGGGAGTTCCAGGCCTCGGCGATGCTCTGGTTGACCGGGTCCGAGCCTGCGGGCAGGTCGACCTGGAGGTTCCGCTCACTGCGCCGCAGGCTCTTCGCGAGCGATTCGGCCTGATCACTGATGATCTTGCCGGCCTGCAGCACGGTGTCCTTGCTGACCTGGAACTTCTGGCCGGAGCCCGGAGCGGCGGCGATCGTGTCGCCCAGCCGCTTCTCCGCCGCGAACATCTCGCCGACCGCTCTGCCGACGGCTCCCCCCGCGGCGGCGACGGCTCCCAGTAGGCCGTTCTCCTGTTCCACGACGTCCTACCCCCGTACGGTCGGTAACGGATTGAACCCGGTTCGAGGCTACCAACGACCGCGTGTGCCGGGTCTGAGGTTGGACGAAGAAACGCCCCAGCCGGTTCCAGCGGGTCGGGAGCGGTCGACGCCGGGGGTGGTCCGCCGGTCAGGGGACGGTGACGTCGCCCTCCGCCGCGCGCAGCGCGATGTCGGTGCGGTGGTGCGAGCCGGTCAGGTGGACGCCCTCCAGGCGGCGGTACGTGTCGGTCCTCGCGTCGGCCAGGGTCTTGCCCGTGCCGACGACCGACAGGACCCGGCCGCCGGTGGAGACCACGGCGCCGTCCTCGCGGCGGCGGGTGCCCGCGTGCAGCACGCCGTCGGCCTCGGCGCCGGTGATGACGTCACCGGTGCGGGGACGGCCGGGGTAGCCCTCGGCGGCGATGACGACGGTCACGGCGTAGCCGTCGGCCCAGTCCAGGGCGGGCGCGGAGGCCAGGGCGCCGGTGGCGGCGGCGTGGAACAGGGCGGCCAGCGGGGTGCGCAGCAGCGCCAGGACGGCCTGGGTCTCCGGGTCGCCGAACCGGCAGTTGAACTCGATGACCTGTGGCCCGATGGACGTCAGGGCCAGGCCCGCGTACAGCAGGCCGGTGAACGGCGTGTCGCGCCGCGCCAGCTCGTCGACGACCGGCTGGACGCAGGTCGACACGATCGTGTCCACCAGGTCGGGCGGCGCCCAGGGGAGCGGGGAGTACGCGCCCATGCCGCCGGTGTTGGGGCCGGAGTCGCCGTCACCGACGCGCTTGAAGTCCTGCGCGGGCAGCAGCGGCACCACGGTGGCGCCGTCGACCAGGCAGAACAGCGACACCTCGGGTCCGTCGAGGAACGACTCCAGCAGCACCGGGTGGCCGTGGTCGAGCAACGTCATGGCGTGCGCGCGGGCCACGGCGAGGTCGGAGGTGACGACCACGCCCTTGCCGGCGGCCAGGCCGTCGTCCTTCACGACCCACCGCGGGCCGAACCGGGCCAGCGCCGAGTCGAGCCGGGCCGGGTTGTCGACGATCTCCGACACGGCCGTCGGCACGCCCGCGGCGGACATGACGTCCTTCGCGAACGCCTTGGAGCCCTCGATCCTGGCCGCCGCGGCCGAGGGGCCGAAGCAGGGGATCCCGAGGGCGCGCACGGCGTCCGCCGCACCCGCCACCAGGGGCTGCTCCGGCCCGACCACGACCAGGTCGGCGTTCCACTCCTCGGCCAGCGCCGCGACGGCACCACCGTCGGTGACGTCGACCCCGTAGGTCTCCGCCACCCCGGCGATGCCGGCGTTGCCCGGCGCGCACGCCAGCGCGATCACCGAGGGGTCCCGCGACAAGGCGAGGACTAGGGCATGTTCACGGGCGCCAGACCCGATGACCAGGACACGCACGGTGCGGAAGCCTAGATGACCCCGCCGGTCATCCGCCCAGTGCGTCCAGCGAGCCGGGGTGCAGCGGCACCGGGTCGGTCATCTTCGCCTTGTCCTCCGCGATGTCCTTGGCCGCCGGGTGCACGGCCTCCAGGTCCGCCTTCTTGGCGTAGATGAGCTTGGTCACGGCGCACGCGTCACCCTTGGGGAAGTCCTCGCGCACGAGCAGCACGTTCGGCACGGCCACGGTCGGCACGTCGGCCGGCTGCCCGTAGGTGGCGGCCGGGATGACGCCCCGGTCGTACACCTCGTTGACCTTCTTCAACGCGTCGAGCTGAGGCGTGATGTCGAGGAACTTCACCTGCCCCTTCAACGACGTGGTGATGTCGGTGATCTGCGCGGTGGGCAGGCCGCCGGACCAGACCAGGCCGTCGATGCTGCCGTCCTTCATCCCGTCCGCGGTCTTGGCCAGGTCGAGCCGCTGGGCCTGCACGTCGGTCTCGGGGTTCAGCCCGGCCGCGGTGAGCAGCCGCTGGGCGATCACCTCGGTGCCCGACTTCGGCGACCCGGTGGAGATCCGCTTGCCGCGCATGTCCGCGACGGAGTCGATCCCGGAGTCGGTCCGGACCAGCACCTGCGTGTAGTTCGGGTAGAGCCGGGTCAGCGCCTGGACGTGCTGCGGCTTGCCGTCGAACGCGCCCTTGCCCGCGACCGCGTCCGCCGCCGTGTCGGCCAGCGAGAACGCCATGTCGTAGTCGCCCGCGGCGAGCTGCTGGATGTTCTGCACCGACGCGCCGGTCTCGGCGGCGGTGGCCTTGAGCTTGGTGTTGTCGCTGATCAGCTTCGCCAGCCCGCCGCCGATGACGTAGTACACGCCGCCGGAGTTGCCGGTCGCGATGGTGATCCGCCCGTCCGCCGCCTCGCAGGCGGCACCGCCCGCGTCGCCGTCCGGCGCCGCGTCGGGGGTCCGCTTCCCGCCGCACCCGGCGGCGACGAGACCGATCGCGAGCACCCCCGTGGCGACCTTAAGCGTCCAGCTGCGCATGCTGTTCCCCTCCCGAGCGGGCCTTCCGGCGTAGGACGACGTGCACCGCCACCGCGGCCAGCAGGAACCCCAGGCCGACGGCGATGGTGACGGGTTGCAGGTAGAGCAGGGCCACGGCGGCGGGCGCGCACAGCAGGCGCTCCGGCCACCGGGCCGGGCCGAACAGCCAGCCGCCGGTGAGCACGGCCAGCGCGGCCACCCCCAGCGCGGAGGCGGCGAACGCCCAGAGCCCGTCGAGGAACGACGTGCGCAGCAGCAGCCCCGCGCCGTTGTCGGTCAGCACGAACGCCAGCGGCACGAGGAACGCGGGCAGCGTGTACTTCCACGTCCGCCACATCGTCTTCATGACGTCGCCGCCGGTGATCGCGGCGGCGGCGACGGCGGCCAGCGCGGTCGGCGGCGTCACCTCGGACAGCACGGCGTAGTAGAAGATGAACATGGCCGCTTCCTCGTGCGCCACGCCCAGTTCGAACAGCGCGGGCCCGATGACGACCCACGAGATGATGAACGACGCGGTCACCGGCACGGCCAGGCCGAGCAGGCTCACCGCGAACGCCGCCAGCACCACCGTGACGAACAGCACGACCGCCGGGTTCGACGAGATCGCGGCGGCGATGTCCACCAGCACCGACGCCAGCTCCAGGCCGAGCCCGGTCTTGGTGATGGTGGACGTGATCACGCCCGCCGCCGCGCACACCGCGATCACCGGCAGCGCCGACCGCACGCCGCTCGACAGCGAGTCCGCCATGGCCCGCAGCCACTCGCGCACGTCACCGCGCTTGGCGACCAGCGCGAACAGCGCCGCCACACCGGTCGCGTAGACCACGGCGGAGAACACCGGGATGTCCAGCGCGAGGAACACCACGATCACCGCGAGCGACAGGAAGTGGTACCCGCCGCGCTTGAGCAGCGCCCACGGGCTCGGTGAGTCGATCTCCACCGGCTTCGCGCCGAACTTGCGCGCGTCGATCTCCACGGCCAGCGCGATGCCCAGGTAGTAGAGCAGGGTCGGCAGGATCGCCCAGATCAGCACCTGGAGGTACGAGGTCTCGAGGTACTCCGCGATGATGAACGCCGCCGCGCCCAGGGTCGGCGGCGACAGGATCGCCCCGATGCCGGACGCGGCCAGCAGCCCGCCCGCGTTCTCCTTGGGGTAGCCCGCCTTCTTCAGCATCGGCCACGTCACCGCGCCCAGCGAGACGGTCGTCGCGGTGCCCGAGCCGGACACGGTGCCGAGCAGGAACCCGGCGGTGGCGGCGGTGCGCCCGGGCGCGGTGCGGGACTTGCGGAACGCGGCGAAGCTGATGTCCACGAAGAACGTCCCGGCGCCGGAGGCGTTGAGCACCGACCCGTAGATCGTGAACAGCACGATGTACGTGGCGGCGACGTCCAGCGGCGTGCCGTAGAACCCGGTGGCGTCGTTGTAGAAGCCGTTGATGATCTGCGGGAAGTCCACGCCGGCGTGCGAGATCCTCCAGGACTGCGGCAGGTACCCGCCGTAGTAGGCGAACGCGATGAACGCGACGCAGACGATCGGCAGCACCCAGCCGGTCGTCCGCCGGCACGCCTCCAGGACCAGCAGCAGCAGCACGGACCCGGCGACGACGTCCAGGGTGGTCAGCTGCCCCTGGCGGTCGAGGAACGCGTCGAACCCGCCGAACAACGGGTACGCGCCCACGACCAGCGCCAGGGCCGCCGCCACCCAGTCCACGACGCCGGGGTCGTCGGCCTCGCCGCGCCTGCCGCGCGGCCGGTAGCAGAGGAAGACCAGCGGCAGCGTGACCGCCAGGAAGATCACCAGGTAGTACTGGCCGCCCTTGCTGAACGGCCAGAACACCTGCTTGAGCACGAGCAGCGCGATGGCGAGGGCCGCCACCCGCACGCCCAGCTCCCACCGCCGTGACAAGGCGCGCGACGGGCGCTCCTCGTCGTGCTCGGCGATCAGTTCATCCACTTCGACCTGCGGCTTCGTCGGCACGCGCACCCCTTCGCGTCGCGCTGGATCGAGCGCTTCCGAAGCTACTTGTGTCGCGGGTCACAGCCATAGGCCGACCGTCTAAAGGGACTGTAAAGCCTCAGACGATGGCGGAGTCCACGTAGCACCAGCGCCAGTCCTCGCCCGGTTCGAACGACCGCATCACGGGGTGTTCCGAGGCGTGGAAGTGCGCGGTCGCGTGCCGGCGGGGGCTGGAGTCGCAGCACGCGACGTGGCCGCAGGACAGGCAGATCCGCAGGTGGGCCCAGTTGTACTCGTCGTTGGCGAGGCAGTCGGCGCAGCCTTCGGGGTTGTCCGGCGCGACCGACTGCGGGAGCTCTGAGACGTGAGGACAGGTCATACCCGCCATCATCACGCAAGATTGCGACATGCACGGACCGGAACTGCTCCTGTTGCTCGTCGGCGCGCTGCTCGTGTCGGCGGTCGCCAAGCGCCTCAACTGGTCGGCCCCGCTGGTGCTGGTGGGCGTCGGGTTGGCGGTGTCGTTCATCCCCGGCCTGCCCGAGTTCGCCCTGGAGCCGGAGCTGATCCTGGTCCTGGTGCTGCCGCCGCTGCTGTACTCGGCCGCGCTGGACAGCTCGTACCACAACATCCGGGCGAACCTCAGGCCGATCGGGCTGCTCGCGGTGGGTCTGGTGCTGGCGACCACGATCGGCGTCGGCTGGGTCGCCCACCTGGTGCTGCCCCAGCTGTCGCTGCCCGCGGCGCTGGTGCTGGGCGCGGTGGTGGCGCCGCCGGACGCGGTGGCGGCTGTCGCGATCGGACGGCGGCTCAACCTGCCGCGCCGGACGATGACGCTGCTCACCGGCGAGAGCCTGATCAACGACGCCACCGCGCTGACGGTGTACAAGGTGGCCGTCGCGGCGGCCGGCGGGGTGGCCGCGACCTGGGTCGACGGCACCCGCACGTTCCTGATCAGCGCGGGTGGCGGGGTGATCGTCGGGTTGGCCATCGGCTGGGGCGTGCGCTGGGTGCGCGACCGGCTCGACGACGGTGTGCTGGAGAGCGCGCTCGGCATGCTGGTGCCGTTCGGCGCGTACATCTTCGCCGAGGAGCTGCACGCCTCCGGTGTGCTCGCGGTCGTCATCGCGGGGCTCTACATCGGCCACAACGCGCCGCGCAGCTCGTACTACACGCGCCTGCAGGACACGGCGGTGTGGCGGTCGGTGGACACGCTGCTGGAGTCGTTCGTGTTCGCGTTGATCGGCTTGCAGCTGAACACCGTGGTGCACGACGTCGACATCACCTCCGGGCTGGTGTGGGCGGCGGCGGCCGTGCTCGTGGCGACGATCGCGGTGCGGTTCCTGTGGATGTACCCGGCGGCCTACCTGCCCCGGCTGTCGAAGCGGGTCCGCCAACGCGAGCGCGCGCCGGGGTGGCGCGGGGTGACCGTGCTGTCGTGGGCCGGGATGCGGGGCGTGGTGTCGCTGGCCGCGGCGAGCGCGCTGCCGCTGCACCTGCCCGGCCGGGAGATGATCGTGTTCTGCGCGTTCGTGGTCACCGTGGGCACGCTGCTCGTCCAGGGCCTGACGCTGCCGTTCGTGATCCGCAAGCTGGCGTTCCGCGGCGACGAGGAGCGCACCGACGCGTTGGCCGAGGCGCAGGTGCAGCACGCCGCCGCGCAGGCGGCCGTGCGCAGGCTGGACGAGCTGGTCGGCGGCGACGCCGAGGGGACGCCGGAGCACGTCGTGGACCGGCTCCGGATCATGGCCGAGCACCGGGGCAACGCGGCGTGGGAGCGGCTGGGCAGGCAGGAGGACGAGAGCCCGGCCGCGTCGTACCGGCGGCTGCGGCGCACGATGCTGGAGGCCGAGCGGCAGGTGTTCGTCCAGGCCCGCGACGAGGGCCAGATCGACGACGAGGTGCTGTTCCGGGTGCTGCGCGAACTCGACCTGGAGGAAGCGGCCATATCCAGGGAGTGACGACGACCGAACCCACCACCACGCGTTCACCGTGACGTGGTCGGCACTTCGCCCTACCGTGACCGGGACGTCGCGGTGCGCGACGAGGCTGCCGCGCGTCGGGAATCTCTGTCCAGGGATCCTTATGGGAGGTCGACGATGGTGCGGACGAGGATCGTCGGGGTGGCGCTCGCGGCGCTCGCGGTGGCGGGCGCGGTGGTGCTGCCCGGGGCGTCGGCGAGCGGCGAGGCGGAGGTGGCGTCGTCCCGCAGGGGCCCGCTGGTGATCGGCCACCGGGGCGCGTCGGGCTACCGGCCCGAGCACACCCTGGCGTCGTACGAGCTGGCCGCGCGGATGGGCGCCGACTACGTCGAGCCCGACCTGGTCGTCACCAAGGACGGCCGGCTGGTCGCGCGGCACGAGAACGAGATCGGCGGCACCACGGACGTGTCGGCGCGGCCGGAGTTCGCCGCGCGCAGGACCACCAAGGTCGTCGACGGCACGTCGATCACCGGCTGGTTCACCGAGGACTTCACCCTGGCCGAGCTGAAGACCCTGCGGGCGAAGGAGCGCATCCCGGCGATCCGGCCGCGCAACACCCTCTACGACGGCCGGTTCGAGGTGCCGACGTTCGAGGAGGTCATCGACCTGTCCCGGCGGTTGAGCCGCGAGCTCGGGCGCGACATCGGCCTGTACCCGGAGACCAAGCACCCGACGTACTTCCAGGACATCGGCCTGCCGCTGGAGCCGCGCCTGGTCGACGCGCTGAACCGGGCCGGCCTGAACCGGCACGGCGCCAAGGTCTACGTGCAGTCGTTCGAGGTGGCGAACCTCAAGCAGCTCAAGGCGCAGCTGCGCGTGCCGCTGGTGCAGCTGGTCGACGCGTCGGGTGCGCCGTACGACTTCGTCAAGGCCGGCGACAAGCGCACCTACCGCGACCTCGTCACGCCGGACGGCCTGCGCGAGGTCCGCACCTACGCGTCGGGCGTGGGCGTGGCGAAGGACCTGATCATCCCGCGTGACGCGGCCGGTTCCCTGCGCGAGCCGACCACCCTGGTGCGCGACGCGCACACGCGCGGCCTGGTCGTGCACTCCTGGACGTTCCGCAACGAGAACACGTTCCTGCCCGCGGACTTCCGCAGCTCCACCGACCCGGCCGCGTACGGCAACGCCTTCGGCGAGTACGCGAAGTTCTACGCGACCGGTCTGGACGGCGTGTTCGCGGACAACCCGGACACCGCCGTGGAAGCGCGCAAGGGCTGAGCCCCGAACGGCTGATGGCCACACCCCCGCTCGATCCGACAGGGTGGCACCGGGTCGGGTCGGGCGAGGGGGTCGGTCGTGGAACTGGACCAGGTGCGGGATCTCTTCGCCGCGGTGGACGACGTGTCGTCGGTGGCGGAGCGGGTCAAGGACAAAGCCGCGGCCCGGGGCCTCCGCGACGTGGCCGGGACCCTGTACGGGCTGATCGGGCCGGTGCCCGCCGCCGTGGCCGCCAAGCTGCTGGACCTGGGTCGGGGCGAGGTCGGCAAGCTCTCCGACCGCGGCGTGCTGGTGGCGGACGGGCGGGCGGTCGACCCGCGCGGGCTGCACGACGTGTTCAAGGTCGCCCGGGACCTGCGCGCGCAGCGCCGACACCTCGACGTCATCCGGTGGTGGTTGGAGGACCGGGCGCTGCTCGACGACGAGGGCCTGCGGCAGGGCCTCGCGGCACCCGGCGACGACGTGCTCGCGCCGCACGCGCGGGAGCAGGTCGAGGGGCTCGACCGGCGGAGCCGCGCGAAGGTCGAGGCGTGGCTGGACAAGCTCCGCCGGCAGGGCGTGCGGGCGACCGACTACCGCGTCACCGGCACCTCGCAGCAGCTCTGCGTCGCGGTGGTGGACTCGCTCCGCGTGGTCGTCCTGGCGCTGCCCAGGCCCAAGCGCACCGTCGTGCTGCTCGTCCAGCCGAAGGCCGACACCCACGACTACGTGCACCTGCTCGGCGGACCGCACCGAAGACCGGGCGCACGACGCCCCCGCCCGGTGGCGACGGCAGGCAGGTCGGCTGGACGTCCGCGCTGGAAGCGCTGGCCGAGCGCGCCGGCGCACTGGTCGCAGGGCGCTGACCGCGCGGGCACGCGGGTCGGCCGCGTG
>NZ_JBFAAX010000081.1:0-18900 GCF_040639995.1 Actinosynnema sp. NPDC023658
GTCGCACGCGGCGGCGCTGGACTGGTTCACGCTGGAGGAGGCGAACCTCGGGCTGGCGCTGGACATCGCGCTCAACGGCGGGCAGCGGGAGCAGGAGGGCGGCGGTGATCGCGCAGGCCGCGCCAAACGCGCCGGCGAGGGCCAGGGCGGCGCGCCACGACGTGCCGTCGGTGGTGAGGCCGGTGATGAGGCGGCCGAGCATGCCGCCCGCGCTGTTGCCCGCGACGAGGGCTCCGATGGCCGCGCCGACGTGCGCCTTGCCCGCCTCCTGCGCGAGGAACGCCATGGCGGTCGCCGGGACGCCCGCGGTCGCGACGCCCTGGAGTGCTCGGGCGGCGAGGAGCGTCTCGTAGGTCGGGGCGAGCGGGAGGGCGAGGCCGAGGGCGGCGGCGGTGAGGACCGACCAGACGATGACGCGGCGGCGTCCGACGCGGTCGGCCAGGGCGGCCATCGGGATGATTGCCAGGGCCAGGGCCCCGGTGGCGGCGCTGATGGCGAGTGACGCCTCGGCCGGGGTGAGGCGGAACTCGTCCGCGATGTCGGGCAGCACCGACTGCGGGGCGTAGAGCAGGGCGAACGTGGCCAGGCCGGTGGCGGCGACCGAGGTGGTGAGGCGGCTCGGAGTCAGGCGGCTGGGCACGTCTTCGACGCTAATCCATGCGTCCAATTCGGCTTTCTGCCACGATCCATGCTGTGCTGGATGACTTGGTGCCGAGGCTGGCCGCGCTGCGGGCGTTGGCCGAGGACGAGCACGTGACGCACGCCGCCGAAGCCGCGGGCGTGCCGCAGCCGACCGTGAGCCGGTGGCTGGCCGCGCTGGGGACGTCGCTGGGTGCCCCGGTCGTGGTGCGCTCCGGGCGGCGGGTGCGGCTGACCAGGGCCGGTCGGATCCTGTGCGAGGCGGCGGACCGCGCCCTGACCGCCCTGGAGGCCGGCCAACGCGCCGCGGCGGAGGAGGTCTCACCCGAGCGCGGCCAGGTGGCGCTCGGCTTCCTGCACCTGCTGGGCCGTTCCGTCGTCCCGGCGCTGGTCAGCGGCTTCCGCGAGGCCCACCCGTCCGTGCGGTTCCGGCTGGTGCAGAACTCGCGCCAGGACATCCTGGAGGCCCTGTCCACCGGGGTCGTCGACCTGGCCCTGGTCGCGCCACCCCCGGCCGATCCGGCGTTCGCGCACGCCGTCGTGCGCGAGGAGGAGCTGGTCCTGATCGTGCCGCCGGGTCACCGCCTGGCCGGTCGCACGTCCGTGGGGGTCGCGGAGCTGGCGGGCGAGGAGTTCGTCGGCCTGGAGCGCGGGTACGGGTTGCGGCAGATCACCGACGACCTGTGCGCGGCGGCCGGCTTCGTGCCCGCGCTGGCGTTCGAGGGCCAGGAAACCGAAACCGTCCGGGGCCTGGTGGCGGCCGGTCTGGGCGTCGCCCTGCTGCCGCACGCCGAGTCGCCGTCGGGCCTGCCGGAAATCCCCCTCACCCCTCGCGCGGCCCGGCAGATCGCCCTGGTCTGGACCGCCGACATCCCACTCCCACCGGCCGTCCGCGCCTTCCGCGACCACGCCCTCACCCACTGACCCCGCACCCCAGCCCCAGCCCCAGCGCCGGCCTGAGGCCGCCCCCGCCTCGACCCGCGCCAACATCCGCGCCCCGCCCCCGCGTGGGTCCGCACGCGGATCGCGCCCGCGCCCTATCCGCGCCCGGGTCCGCGACCCGCCCTATCCGCGCCGGGTCCGCGTGGGTCCGCGTGGGTCCGCGCCCGCCTCCGCCCGCCTGGGCCCCCACCTGGGCCGCGCGGGGTTCGCGCCCGCACCCCCGCTCTATCCGCGCCCAGGTCCGCGTGGGTCCAGGTCCGCACCGCCGCCTGGGTCCGCCCCCCGGCCGGACCCGCGCAGGGGCCGCGCAGCGGGGCGAGGGTGGGCGCAGGCCGACCGGCATTCGCGCGGGGGCCGGGGCCGCGCTGGCGGGGGCGTGCTGACGGGGACGTGCAGGCGGGGTGTGCAGGCGGCCGGCATCGGCGCTGCTAGTGGCGGTGGCGATGGCGATGGCAAGGGGGTGGGGTGGGGGGCGTCGAGGGGGTCGATCGGGGTTGTTGGGGGGTTGCGGTTCCTCGATTCAAACGAGATTCGGTAACGGTGTTTCCGTACATGTTCGGCCGATGATCACCCGATCGTGTCTGGCGGCGTGTCCGACGAGGTGCGGGTGTAGGTCTCGGCCAGTTCGATCAGGGTGCGGGCGGCGAAGCCGGTGGCACCCGGCACGACCTCGTCGTAGACCTTGTCGGCCCTCGCCGGGCCGGCGATGTCCAGGTGGGCCCACGGGACCGCGCCGGTGAACTCCTTTAGGAACAGGGCCGCGGTGATGCCGCCCGGCCCCGGCGGGCACTGGCGGACGTCCGCGATGTCGCTCCGCACGTCCTCCGCGAGATCCGCCAGCAGCGGCATGCGCCACCACGCCTCACCGACCCTCGCGCCGGCTTCCGAGATGCGCCGGGCCAGGTCGTCGTCGGTGGCGAAGAGGCCACCGGTGCGCAGGCCCAGCGTGACCTTCATCGCCCCGGTGAGCGTGGCCACGTCGACCACCACGTCCGGCTTCAGGTTCCGCACGGCGTAGGCGAGGGCGTCCGCGAGGACCAGCCGGCCCTCCGCGTCGGTGTTCGTCACCTCGGTCGTCGTGCCCCCGTACTGGGTGATGACGTCACCCGGTCGGTAGGCCGAGCCCGACACGTGGTTCTCGGCGGCCGGCACGAGGCCCGTCACCCGGACGGGCAGGCTCTGCTTCGCGATGCCCACCAGGGCCGCGATGACCGCCGCACCGCCGGACATGTCCGTGCGCATCAGGTGCATGCCGTCGGCGGGCTTGATGGAGATGCCGCCGGTGTCGAAGGTGATCCCCTTGCCGACCAGGACGAGGTGCGGCTGACCCGCTCCGGTCCCGGGCCAGGTCAGCTCGATGAACCTCGGCGGACGGGACGAGCCGCCGCCCACCGCCAGCACGCCGCCGAACCGCTGCTCGGCCAGCCACGCCTCGTCGCGGACCTGGACGTCGAGGCCCGGCACGGCGCGGGCCGCCTTGACCGCCGCGGCGGCCAGCCACGCCGGATCCTTCACATTTGACGGGGTGTTCGCCAGGTCGCGACCGAACGACGTCGCCGCCGCGAGCGTGTTCGCCTTCCGCACGACGTCCGCCAGCCCGGCGCCGGACTGCCCCGCGTCACCGGTGACCAGGCGCAACGACTTCACCCGCTTCGGCGGCTCCTCGGCGGTCACCTTGAACCGGTAGCCGCCGACCGCCGCACCCAGCGTGAACGCCGCCACGGCCTCCGCCGCCACGTCCGCCGGCAGCCGCACGTCGAACGTCGTCGCACCGGTCCTCTCGACGTCCGCGTCCAACGCCCGCACCAGCGACGCCCCCGCCTTGCGCCAGTCGCCCGCCGTGCCGTCACCCGCACCGACGACCCACGTCCGGCCCTGCCGGGACGTCGCACCGGCCCTGCCGCTCACGTCGGCCGGGTCGTCGACCTGCTCCGCCCCTGGTCCCAGCCGCACCGGGTCGCCGGGGAACGCGACGAGCACCGCGGGCACACCTCGCCGGAGGGTGTCGGCCACCTCGACGGTGACCAGCGGGGTGGGCAGGGGTGCACGCACGGAGGACCTCCAGGTGGGGCCCGACCAGGCCCGCGGGTCGTGGGGTGAATGGGTCGTGCCACGCCGCGCGGACGGGCGAACCCGAGGGTCGAGCCGCAGGTGACGGGCTCGGCGCGGCGGGTCCGCGACCTGCGGTCGGCGGGTCAGCCGACGGCGTGGCGCGACGTAGCGATGCCCCGGTTCCACAGTGGAAACCGGGGCGTCGACGCTTTCTCGGTCCGGCTGGTCAGCCGGCGGCTGCCTTGAGGGCGTCGCCCAGGGCGTTGGCCTCGTCCGCCGACATCTCGACGACGAGGCGGCCACCACCCTCGAGCGGAACGCGCATCACGATGCCGCGCCCCTCCTTGGTCACCTCGAGGGGACCGTCGCCGGTCCGGGGCTTCATGGCCGCCATCGCGTGCTCCCTCCGTCAACATCTTCCCCGTCCGACCAGGGCCGGATACTCCGCCCATTCTCCCCTATGCGGACTCGGCAGCGAAACCGAACCGATCTTTCCGGCCCGCCGGCGTCCTGCCGGCGATCTTCGTGGAGCCGCAGATCAGGGCCAGGATCGCCGTGCCGCAACGACTTCCGGACCGGCCGTCGACCGTCACCTGGTCGTGACCCGTTCCGGCTCTGTGGCGTGTCGCGGGGTGGCCCTGACAGACTCGGACCTCGTGCGAGCCCGTTCCGCGCTCTTCGACGTCTACGGCGGCCACCTCCGCGAGCGGGGTGGTGCGGCGACGATCGCCGCGCTCGTCCGATTGCTGGAGCCGCTGGACTTCGCCGCGCCCGCCGTGCGCACGGCCGTGTCGCGCACGGTGCGACAGGGCTGGTTGGAGCCGGTGCGGCTGCCGGACGGCCCCGGTTACGCGATGACACCCCGCGCGGAACGACGGCTGGACGAGGCGGCGGCGCGCATCTACCGCACCCGGCCGTCCACGTGGGACGGTCGGTGGCACGTGGTGGTGCTGGAGGAGCTGCCCGCGCGTGAGGCGCGGGACCGGCTCGCCTCCTCGCTGCAACTGCTCGGCTACGGCGCGCTGGGCCCCGTGACGTGGATCGCACCACGTCCGTCGCCCGAGCTGGCCGACGAGCTGGCGGGTGAGGGTGTGCGGGCGAGCACGTTCCACGGCGAGCACGAGGGCGATCCGTCGGAGCTGGCGTCGCGGGCGTGGGACCTGGCGACGTTGGGCCGCGACTACGCCCGGTTCGTCGCCGAGTGGGAGCCCGTGATGTCCGCTGTGGACGGTACGTCGCCGGCGGCGGCGTTCGCGGCGTCGCAGCGGTTCCTGCACGCCTGGCGCAAGTTCCTGTTCCGCGACCCTGGCCTGCCGCGCGAGTTGCTGCCGGGCGACTGGCCGGGCGCGCACGCGGCCGGGTTCTTCGACCGGCACACCAACCGGCTGGCGCCCGCGGTGGCCAAGTTCGTCGACGACTGCCTCGCACACCACTGAACCGGAGGTCTTCCCGTGTCCGAACTCCTCATCGACGACGCTGACGGCGTTCGCGCCTTCACGCTCAACCGGCCCGAGTCGTTCAACTCGTTCACGGTGGCGTTGAAGGAGCGGTTCCTGGAGGCGGTGGTCGAGGCGGCCGGTGACGACGCCGTGCGCGCGGTCGTCATCACCGGCGCGGGGAAGGCGTTCTGCGCCGGTCAGGACCTGAAGGAGCACGTCGCGCTGCTGGAGTCGGGTGACCCGGCGCCCCTGCACACGGTCGAGCGGCACTACAACCCGCTGATCAAGGCCATCGTGGGCATGCCGAAGCCGGTGATCGCGGCGGTGAACGGCATGGCGGCGGGCGCGGGCGCGTCGCTGGCGTTCGCGAGCGACCTGCGGGTGGCCGGTGAGGGCGCGAAGTTCCTGATGGCGTTCGCGAACGTGGGGCTGACGGCGGACTCGGGCGCGTCGTGGACGTTGCCGCGCCTGATCGGGCACGGTCGGGCGATGGAGATGATGCTGCTCGCGCAGCCGGTGGACGCGCGGGAGGCGTTGCGGATCGGCATGGTGGGCCAGGTGGTGCCCGACGGCGAGGTGCTGTCGACGGCGCAGGCGCTGGCCCGGCAGCTGGCGGCCGGTCCGACCACCGCCTACGCCAAGATCAAGGAGGCGATGGCGTTCTCCGGGGAGCTGGCGGCGGCGCTGGACGTGGAGGCCCGCACGCAGGCGGAGGCCGGTGCGACGGCGGACCACCGGGAGGCGGTGGCCGCGTTCGTGGCCAAGCGGAAGCCGACGTTCACCGGCCGGTAGTCGCGGCCGTCCCGGTGGTGGGCGCCGCGGCGGCGCGGAAGCAGGCCGCGATGTGGTCGTCGACCATGCCCGTGGCCTGCATCAACGCGTAGCAGGTGGTGGGACCGAGGAACGCGAAGCCGCGGCGCTTGAGCTCCTTGGCCATCGCCTTCGACTCGGGTGTGACGGCGGGCACGTCAGCGATCGTCGCGGGGCGCACGTGGTGCTCGGGCGCGAACGACCACAGCAGGTCGTCCAGCGGCACGTCCAGCTCGGCGACGGCGCGGGCGTTGTTGATCGTGGCGTTGATCTTGGCCCGGTTGCGGACGATGCCCGCGTCGGCCATCAGCCGGTCGAAGTCGTCGGACCCGAACTCGGCCACGCGCCGGGGCTCGAAGCCCGCGAACGCGGCCCGGAAGTTCTCCCGCTTGCGCAGGATGGTGATCCAGGACAGGCCGGACTGGAACGACTCCAGGGCCATCCGTTCGAACATCGCCGTCTCGCCGTGCAGCTCGACGCCCCACTCGGTGTCGTGGTAGTCGGCGTAGTCGGGGGTGCTGTCGCCCCACGGGCAGCGGACGAGGTCGGTCATGCGGGGTACTCCCGGGCGAAGGTGGCGAACCGGCGCAGCGACCACTTGACGCCCGGCGCGAAGGCCAGGTTGAGCGGCAGCGCGATGTCCTCGGACCAGACGAGCTCGCTGCGCGCGTCACCGCGGGGGACGACGCGGAACTCGCCGGTGCCGCGCACGAGCCGGCCGGTGTGCGCGACGGCGCAGCGCACCGGCGGCTCCCAGGCGGTGATGCGCATGGTGTCGGTGAAGCCGAGGGGGCCGATGCCGGTGAACGCGGCCAGCCCGCTGCCCACGCTCGCCCCGTCGCCGCTGGTCACGCGGACGGTCGTGCCGAGCATCCACTCACCCTGACGCGCCCAGTCGGTGAGCGCGGCCCACGTCGTCGCAGCGGGCGCCTCGACCTGCACGCGCAGCTCCAGCCGGCTCATGCCGACTCCCCCGCTCGGGTGCCGGGTCGGGGTCCCGGTCGACGACCACGGTCCGGCGCGCGCTCGGGTGCGCGGTGGAGTGCCTCGTCAGGTGCGCGGTCGAGGGCGCGGTGGCGGTTCACGGTCGGGCTCGGGGCTGCGCTCATGGTCGGCGGCTCACGGTCGAAGGGGGCGGCGGTCGGGCTGACGTCGCGGTCGGCGGTGGTTGGCGGTGGGGGTTGGCGGGGCTCACGGTCGGTCGGGTCGTCCGGGTCGTCCGGCTTCCCGGGTCGGCCCGATCCTGGCACTCGGTCCTGCTCGGTCCTGCTCGGTCCCGCACAGTCCTGCTCGGTTCGGGCTTCGGTTCACCCGGTCCGGCGCTTCGGTTCAGGCTTCGGTTCGGTTCGGCGCTCCGGTCCGGCCCGGCTCGGGTCTGCTCGCGGCCCGGTCCGGAGTCGCCGTGCTGCTTCGCAGGGGTACCCGCCCAGGGGACCCCTGTTTTTGATCCTGCCAGAGTGCACCGACAGCCGCCGGACGTCGGGGTGAGACTGTGGACAACTCGCCGCGACCGCCGCCGGTCGGTGTGTGGCGGTGGCGGGCAGCGGTGGTGCGGTCGGCGGGGAGGTGGGCCGCGACTGGAGGCTCACCGGTGCTGTCCCCGCAGGTCAGGCCCGGTCGCGTTCGGGTTCCCGGTCGGACTCGCGGTCGGGGTCGCCGTCAGGCGAGCGGTCAGGCGAGCGGCCGGGGGTGAGGGCGGCCGGGGTGGCGTGGGGCGAGGGTTCGACGCCCAGCTCGGCCTCCAGCTCGGTGACCCGGGCGCGCAGCCGCTCGACCTCGCCGGCCAGCCGGTCGAGCGCCCAGTCGACCTCGGTCATCTTGTAGCCGCGCAGGACCTGCTGGAACTTCAGGTCGCGCACGTCGGCAGGGGTCACGTCGTCGGAGGGCAGGCGGGTCGGTGACGCGCCCGGCGGCAGCGGCGCCAGTTCCTCACCCCGCCCGAACACCAGCGCGGCGAGCAGGAAGACCACGGCCGCGACGAGCGCCATGATGACGATGTAGAAGAGCGCTGAGGTCACGTGACGATCGTGACACATGCTCGCCCGGTCACACCGACGAGAACACCAGACACCGCCGGGCCAGGACGGCGAGCCGCAGTGCGATGGCGAACGACAACACCGTCGCGGCGGCCACCGGCGGCGTCAGGAGCAGCCTCGACGCGTCCAGGTAGGCGGTGGCGGCGAGGATCGCCACGTTGCCCAGCACCGAGACGCCGACTGCGCCGGCGGCGACGACGCCCGCGAGCCGGGCCAGGGTCGTCGTGCTGACGGCGGTGCGGGCCAGTCGTCGCCCGATGAGCAGGGCGAGCACGGCGGCGCCCGCCACCAGCCACGCCGAGGTGTCGTTGAAGCGGGCGATGGTGAGGTACCAGTCGGGCGGCGGGGCGTCGAAGTCGGCCCACGCGCCGATCCAGAACTTCCGGTTCAGCTCCCACATCACGTACGCGAGCGGGAGGACGACCATGACCGACCGCAGGGTGCGGGCGCCGTAGGCGAGGCCGAGGACGCCCTGGTACTCGCGGGCGATGGTGCCGACCGGGCCGAACTCCGCGACGGCGCGTCGTTGGGCGGCTTCCTCGGTGAGCCCTCCCTCGCGGTGCGCGGCGGCGGCGTCGTGGAGGCTGTCCCTGGCCTCGGCGAGCAGGTCGCCCTTGACCGGCGCGGGGCCGCGCAGCCGGCGGTCCAGGGCGGTCACGTAGTCGTCGATCACGCCTGCGCCGGCCACGGCCCGCCTCCCAGGACACCCTCGATGGCGGTGGTGAACTCGCGCCACGCGGTGCGCTCGTCGGCCAGGGCCCGCTCGCCCGCCTTGGTGAGCCGGTAGGTGCGGCGCTGGCGCCCGGCGACGGTGCTCCACTCGCTCGCCACGAGTCCCGCGGTCTCCAGTCGGCGCAGGGCCGGGTAGACGGTTCCGGTGGGCAGGTCGAGGGCACCGCCGCTGCGCTGCTGCAACGCCTCGATGATGGCGTAGCCGTGCAGCCGGCCGCCGTCGAGCGTGGCCAGCAGCAGCGCGTCGAGGTGCCCGCGCAACGCGTCGGACTTCATGGTCGGTGACTCTACGGATCGGGACGGGGGTCGGGATCCGGGACATCCCCGATGTTGAGTTGTCTGCCTACATATAGCGTGTCTGCTCATGGATGCTCTCGGACTGGCTCGGCTCCAGTTCGCCACCACGACGTCGTTCCACTTCCTGTTCGTGCTGCTCACGCTCGGACTGGTGACGGCGGTGGCGGTGATGCAGACCCGGGCCACGCTGTCCGCCGACCCGGTGCACGCGCGCATGGCGCGCTTCTGGGGTCGGCTCTACGTGGTGAACTACGCGCTCGGCATCGCGACCGGCATCGTCATGGAGTTCCAGTTCGGGCTGAACTGGTCGGGCCTGTCGACGTTCGCCGGCGACGTGTTCGGCGCACCGCTGGCCATGGAGACGCTGGTGGCGTTCTTCCTGGAGTCGACGTTCCTCGGCCTGTGGATCTTCGGCTGGGACCGGTTGCCCGAGTGGGTGCACCTGGCGCTCATCTGGCTCGTCGCGCTGACCGCGTTCGCCTCCGCGTTCTGGGTCATGGTGGCGAACGCGTTCCTCCAGCACCCCGTCGGGCACGAGCTGCGCGACGGCGTGCTGCGGCTGGTCGACTTCTCCGCGCTGCTCGCGAACCCGACGTTCGGCCGGGCGCTGGTGCACGTGTGCTTCGCGTCGTTGACGGTCGGCGGGGTGTTCCTGACCGGCGTCAGCGCCTACCACTTCATCCGGCGCACGACCGAGGTCGACTTCTTCCGCCGGTCGCTGCGGCTGGGCGTGGTGATGACGGCGCTCGCCACGCCGGTGCTGGTCGGGTTCGGGTTCGGTCAGTTCCCGGTCGTGCGGCAGTACCAGCCGGACAAGTTCGACACGGTCGGCGCGGTCGACGGCACCGGCCTCGGGGTCATGATCCAGATCGGGCTCGTGCTGCTGGTGGTGAGCTGGGTGACCGTGCCGCTGCTGTTCCGCGACTGGGTGGTGCGGTTGCGGTTCCCGCTGTACCTGATGGTGGTCGGCATCCCGCTGCCGTTCGTGGCGGCGATCGGCGGGTGGCTGTTCCGCGAGGTCGGGCGGCAGCCGTGGCTCATCCAGGGCGTGCTGACCACGCAGGACGCGATGGCGCACGTCAGCCGCGACCAGGTGCTCGTGTCGTTCATCGCGTTCACGGCCGTGTTCGCGGTGCTGGCCGCCGCCGACTGGGTGCTGATCGCCCGGTTGGCGCGGCGCGGACCGGTGTCGTCCGACGAGGCGCCCGTGTCGCCGCTCGTTCCGGCTCTGTAGGGGGTGTGTGGTGGAAGGTGTGCAGGTAGCCCTGTTGACGTTCCTGACCTGCGGTTACTTCGCGCTGGCGGGGTTCGACTACGGGGTCGGGGTGTTGTTGCGGTTCATCGGGCGGGACGAGCGGTCGCGGCGGGTGGTGTTGCGGGCGGTGACGCCGTTCTTCCTCGGCAACGAGGTGTGGTTGGTCGCGGCGGTGGGCGTGTTGTTCGGCGCGTTCCCCCGGTTGGAGGGCGAGTTGTTCTCGTCCCAGCACACGGTGTTCGCGGCGCTGCTGGCCGGGTTGGTGTGCTTCACGGCGGCCGTGCAGCTGCGGTCGCCCGCGTGGGACTTCCCGCTGGTGGGCGGCGCGCTCGTGGTCGCGGTGGGCTGGGGCGTGCTGCTGGGGCGGGTGCTCGGCGGGCCGCCGGTGCTGTGGGGTGCGGGGCTGGTGGCGTTGTTCTCGTTGCACGGCGCGGTTTTCCTGACCTGGCGGTTGTCCGGTGACCTGCGTGAACGGGCGGTGCGGTGCGCGCGGTGGCTCCTGCTGCCCTGTGCGGCTTTCGTGGTGGCGGCGGTGCTCACGGCCGGTCCGGTGCCCGCGCCCGCGTTCGGGGTGACGGCGGTGGCGGCCCTGGGGTTGCTGGTCGGGGCCCGGGTGGCGTTGCGGGCGGGGCGGTGGCGGGCGGCTTTCGGTTGCAGCGCCGCGCTGTGCGCGTTGCCCGTGGTGGGGGTGTTCGGGGCGCGGTCGGTGGTGACGGCGTCGGTGATGGCCGACGTGGCGTCGTTGCGGGTGCTGACCTGGGCGGCGGTCGTGGTGGTGCCGCTGGTGCTGGTGTTCCAGTGGGCGACCTGGTGGATGTCCCGTGCGGCACGTTGACCGGCGGTACGTGGTCGTCCTGTCCGCGTTGGCGGTGGTGACGGCGGGGATGGTGCTGGCGCAGGCCGAGGTGCTGGCCGAGGTGCTGTCCGGCGGCGGGTCGGCGTGGTGGCTGGTGGCGGTCGTCGTGGCGCGCGGGGTCGTCGTGTGGGGCGGTCGGGTCGTCACGCAGCGGGCCGCGTCGTCGGTGAAGGCGTCGTTGCGCGGGCGGGTGCTGCGCGGGGCGTGCGGGTCGTCGGAGCGGGCGGGGTCGGTGGCGACGTTGGTGGTGAAGGGACTGGACGCGGTGGAGCCGTACTTCGCCGGGTACCTGCCGCAGCTCGTGGTGGCGGCGGTGGTGCCGGTGGCGGTGGTGGTGCGGCTGGCGTCGGCCGACCTCACGTCGGCGGTGGTGGTGCTGGTGACGTTGCCGCTGGTGCCGGTGTTCGCGGCGTTGGTGGGCCTGCACACCCGGGACCGGACGCGGGCCCAGTGGGAGGGGTTGTCCGTGGTGGGCGGGCACTTCCTGGACGTGGTGCGCGGGTTGGGCACGTTGAAGGTGTTCGGGCGGGCGGCGGCGCAGGCGGCGACCGTGCGGGCGATGGCGGGGGCGCACGCGGCGGCGACCATGCGGACGTTGCGGGTGGCGTTCCTGTCGGCGCTGGTGCTGGAGCTGGTGGCGACGCTGTCGGTGGCGCTGGTGGCCGTGCCCGTGGGGTTGCGGCTGCTGCACGGCGGGGTGACGGTGCAGGTGGCGTTGTTGGTGCTGCTGCTGGCGCCGGAGGCCTACCTGCCGCTGCGGGCGGCCGGAACGCAGTTCCACGCCTCCGCCGAGGGGCTGGCCGTGCTGGAGGCCGTGGAGGCGGCGAACCCGAGGGCTGCGGGCCCGGGAGCGGCGGGTACGGGAGCGGGGAACGGCGGAACCGTGACCGTGACCGGGGTGCGGGCCCCCGACCTGCGGCACGCCGAGATCGTGGTCGACCGGGTCGTGGTGCGGTACCCGGGGCGGGAGGCGTTGGGCGAGGTGTCGTTGCGGATCGCGCCGGGTGAGCGGGTCGGGGTGGTCGGTCCCAGCGGGGTCGGGAAGAGCACGTTGATCGCGGTCCTGATGGGGTTCGTGACGCCCGCGTCGGGGCGGGTGCTGGTCGGCGGGGTGGACCTGCGCGAGGTCGACGGGGAGTCGTGGTTGCGGCAGCTCGCGTGGGTGCCCCAACGGCCCACGCTGTTCCCCGGCACGGTGGTCGGGAACATCGCCCTCGGGTCGCCCGGCGGTGACGCGCGGGCCGCCGCGGCGGAGATGGGGTTGGCGCACCTGGCCGACGCCGACCACCCCCTGTCCTCCGGCGAACGGCAGCGCGTCGCGCTGGCGCGCGCCCTGGTGCGGGACGACGCGCGGATGCTGCTGCTCGACGAACCGACGTCCCGCCTGGACAACGGGACCGAGGAGGCGGTGTTGCGGGCCGCGCGGCGGCTCGCGTCCGGGCGGACGGCGCTGGTCGTGGCGCACCGCCCGGTGATGCTCGACGAGGTCGACCGGGTGGTGGCGTTCCGGTGAGGCGGCTGGTGCTCGCGGTGGCCGCCGGGGTCGCCGCCGAACTGGCCGGGATCGGCCTGACGACGACCGCCGTGTGGCTCATCACGCGCGCCGCCGAGCAGCCGCCGCTGTCGGCGTTGACGGTGGCGATCGTGGCGGTGCGGATGTTCGCCGTCGCACGCGGCGGTCTGCGGTACGCGGAGCGGTTGGCCGGTCACGACGCCGTGCTGCGGCACCTGGCCGAGCTGCGCGGCCGGGTCTACGACGCGCTGCTGCGCCGTTCCCCGACCGGCGGAACCCCCGGTCACGGCGGTGCACTCAGCCACGGCGACGCCCTCACCCGCCTGGTGTCCGATGTGGACGCGGTGCAGGACGCGCTGCTGCGCTGCCTGCTGCCGGCGGCGGTGACAGCGGTCGTGGGCGTGCTCGCGCTCGTCGCCACGGGGTTCGCGTGGCCGCTGGCGCTGGGGCTCCTGACGATCGGGGGCCTCCTGCCGTGGGCCGCCCACGCGCTCGCGGCCCGGCACCTGGAGGCCCTCGCGCCGTTGCGGTCGGAACTGACCGAACGCACGGTCGTGCTGCTGGACGGCGCGGCGGAGCTGACCGCGTTCGGCGCGCTGGACCGGGAGCTCGACGCGACCGGCCGGGTGGTCGACGCGCTGGCCGAGCGGGAGCGGCGGGGCGGCTCGGGCGCGGCGGTCCTGGCCGCGGTGGCGGTGGTCGTGCAGTTCGGGGTGGCGCTGGTGCTGCTGCGGACGGGTGCGCCCGCGCACGTCGTGCTGGGTTCGGTGGCGGTGCTGGAGGTGGCCGTGCCGTTGACGTCGGCGGCGCAGCGGTGGGCCGAGGTGCGGGGCTCGGTGAGCCGGGTGCGCGAGGCGCTGCGGGCCGCCGGGACGCCGGCGCCGGCGGTGGAGCTGCCGGTCGGTCGGATCGGGGTCGTGGGCGCGAGCGGCGCGGGGAAGAGCACGTTCCTGCGGGCGTTGGCCGCGGCGCACCCCGGTGTCGCCAAGGGCGTGCTGGACGACGCGCACGTCTTCCACTCCACCGCGGAGGCCAACGTCCGCCTCGCCCGGCCCGACGCGTCACGGGAGGAGCTGGACCGGGTGGCCGCGCTGGTGGACCTGGACGTGCCGTGGGACACCGTCGTCGGCGAGGACGGCGACGCCCTGTCCGGCGGCCAGCGCCAACGCCTGCTCCTGGCCCGCGCGCTGCTGGCCGACCCGGACGTGCTGCTGCTGGACGAACCGGTCGAGGGCCTGGCCGTCGACCACGGTGACGCGGTCCTGCGCCGCGTGCTCGACCACGCCCGGGGCACGGTCGTGCTGGTCACGCACCGCCTCGCGCCGCTGGTCGACTTCGACCTGGTGCTGGTGTTCGAGGACGGCCGGATCACCCGGCGGGGCACGCACGCCGAGCTGGTCGCGTCCCCCGGCGGCTACCGCGACCGCTGGAGCACCGAGCGCATGGCGGGCCGGTCCTCCGCGGGCACGTCCACCGGCGACGGCAGCCACTCGCCGTCGAACGGCACGAACTGCGTCAGCTCCGACGACGCCACGGGCACGCCGCAGCGGCGCAGCGCGGTGACCGTGATCTGAGCGGCCATCGGCCCGAGCTGGCGCAGGTCCCGGTTGCGGTGCTTGCGCACACCCAGGTTGACCTGCGCGATCCCGTCCAGCCCGTACCGGGTGTGGGCGTCGAGCAGCAACCCGATCTCCACCCCGTAGCCGGGCGCGAAGGGCACCGACTCCAGGAACTCGCGGGTGCCCGCGTACTCGCCGCCCAGCGGCTGCACGACCCCGGCCAGCTCCGGGCGCAGGGCGTTGAGCAGCGGTCGGGCCGCCAGCTCGGTGACCCGGCCGCCGCCGGTGCTCTCCAGCCGCAGCGGTCGCCGGTAGAAGCCCTTCACCAGGTGCACGTCACGGGTGAGCAGCGGGCCCAGCAGGGACGGCACGAACTCGGGGTCGGGGTCCACCAGGTCCGAGTCCAGGAACACGACCAGGTCGCCGGAGGTCGCCGCCAGCGACCGCCACAGCACCTCGCCCTTGCCGGGTCGGGGTGGCAGGTCGGGCAGCACGTCGGTCCGGTGCACCACCCGCGCGCCCGCCGCCGACGCCCGCGCCACCGTGGCGTCGGTGGAGCCGGAGTCCACCACCACCAGCTCGTCCACGAGCGTGCCCAGCAGCGGGCGGACGACGCCGACCACGTCCCCCACCGTCGCCTCCTCGTCCAACGCGGGCAGCACCACGCTGACCGTGCGGCCCGCCTTGCGCGCCACCAGCTCCGGGACCGTCCACTGAGGACTCTGCCAGGTGTGGGACGCGAACCAGTCCGACATCAGGCCAACGCCCTGAGCACCCGCGCCGGCGGTCGGGTGCCCGCGATGCTCGCGACCATCTCCACCACCCGCCGGGTCTGCCGCACCTGGTGCGCGCGGAACACGCGCGCGCCCGTCCACGCCGCCACCGACGTCGCGGCCAGCGTGCCGTCCACCCGGTCCTCCACCGGCACGTCCAGGGTCTCGCCCACGAAGTCCTTGTTCGACAGCGCCATCAGCACCGGCCACCCGGTCGCCACCAGCTCGTCCAACCGCCGCAGCAGCTCCAGGCCGTGCCAGGTGTTCTTGCCGAAGTCGTGGGTCGGGTCGATCAGCACGCCCGCCGCGGGCACGCCCAGCGCCACCACGCGCTCGGCCCGCTCCACCAGCTCCGCCACCACGGACGCCACCACGTCGGCGTACCGGACGCGGTGCGGGTCGGTGCGCGGCCCGAGGCCACCGGTGTGGGAGCAGACGATGCCCACGCCGAACTCCGCCGCCACCTCGGCCAGCACCGGGTCGGCGCCCGCCCACGTGTCGTTGATCAGGTCCGCGCCCACCTCGCACACCGCGCGGCCCACCTCGTGCCGCCACGTGTCGACGCTGATCACCAGGTCCGGGTGCCGCTCGCGGACCGCCGCGACGAACGGCACGACCCGCCGGGCCTCCTCGGCGGCGTCCACCACCTCGCCCTTGGAGCCCGCCTTCACCCCGCCGATGTCGACGATGTCCGCGCCGTCCGCGACCGCCCGGTCCACCGCGGCCATGGCGGCGTCGTCGGAGAACGTCGCGCCGCGGTCGTAGAAGGAGTCGCGCGTCCGGTTGACGATCGCCATCACCAGCGCGCGATCCCCGGCGACCTGTCGTGATCCGAACCGCATGACCGCATCGTGCCACGTCCCCCGCCTGGGTGAGCTGCGTCACAGACCTCTGCTACTCGCGAGTAGACATCCGCTTTACTCACCGGTAACACCCTGCGTGATCCCGGTCACGGTCAAGGAGGACCTCGTGCGCCGATCACTCCCCCTGCTGCTCGCCGCCCTGGTGGCGCTCGTCCTGGCGCCGCCCGCCCAGGCCGCGCCCGGCTTCGCGGTGGCCTACGAGACCATCCCCGGCCAGGGCGGCACGCCGCTCAAGGCCTTCGTCGTCACGCCCACCGGGCAGGGCGACGGGCCGTTCCCGCTGCTCGTGCTGCCGTCGAGCTGGGGCGTGAACGACATCGAGTACGTCGGCGCGGCGGCCAAGCTCGCCTACCAGTCCGGCTACTCGGTGATCAGCTACACCTCCCGCGGGTTCTACGACTCGGCCGGCGAGATCGACGTGGCCGGCCCGGACACCGTCGCGGACGTCAGCCGCGTGATCGACTGGGGCCTCGCGCACGCGAACGGCGACCCGGCGCGCATCGGCGTCGGCGGCATCTCCTACGGCGCGGGCCAGTCCCTGCTCGCCGCCGCGGCCGACCCGCGCATCAAGGCCGTGACGGCGCTGAGCACGTGGACCGACCTGGCCCGCTCGCTCTACCCGAACGAGACGGTCAACGCGCAGGCCGTGGAGCTGCTGCTGGCCGCGGGCCACCTCACCGGCCGGCCCGGATCCGTGCTGCGCGACGCCGAGGCCGCCTACCGGGACGACCGGTTCGCGGACGTGCTGCCGATCTCGCCGCCCCGCTCGCCGGCCACGCACGTGTCGTCGATCAAGGCGGCCGTGATGATCGGCAACGCTTGGAACGACGGCCTGTTCGCGCCGAGCCAGATCACCGACTTCTTCACCGCCCTGAGCGGCCCGAAGCGGCTCATGCTCTCGCCCGGCGACCACGCCACCGCCGAGCTGTTCGGCGCGGCCGGGCTGCCCAACGACATCTGGGCGTCCGTCGGCCGCTGGTTCGACCACCACCTCAAGGGCGTGGACAACGGCATCGACCGCGAGAACCCGGTGCAGGTCAAGCCGAACAACGGCGGCGGCTGGCGGTCGTTCCCGTCGTGGGCGGCGGCCACCACCCGGACCGATCGGGTGCCGCTGGCCGCGGACCGCATCGGCACCGGGTGGCCGACCATCGCGGAGAGCGGCACGGTCCTGGTGTCCGGCGCGTTGCAGGGCTTCCTGAACATCCCGGTGGGCGTCTCGACGCCGCTGATCGACCGGAACGCGGCGGCCGTCTGGCGCGGCGCCGTGCAGTGGAGCGCCACCACGGTCAGCGGCACGCCCCGCGCGCACCTCACCGTGACGACGACCGCCGCGAAGACCACCCTTTACGCCTACCTGTACGAGGTGAACGGGCTGGGCCTGGGCGCGCTGGTCACGCACAAGCCCGTCACGATCACCGGGACCGGCGCCAGGACCGTCGACCTGGCCCTGGAGCCCGTCGTGTGGGACGTGGCCGCCGGCAACCGGCTCGTGCTGGTGGTGGACACCGTGGACGCCCGCTACAAGGGCTCCAGCACGCTCGGCTCGTCGGTCGCGTTCGGCGCGGACTCGTGGCTGGAGGTGCCGCGCAGCTGACAGCAGCTGACAGGATTCCCTGTCAGGATGCCCCGCATGGAATCCAAGTCGACGTTCAAGATCACCAGCTGGGACCAGACCGTCTACGACGAGGCCGAGCCGCAGCTGGGCCGGGCGGTCGTGGGCAAGGTCTACAGCGGGGTCGTGGAGGGGACGAGCACCGCCGAGCTGACGATGTGCCAACCGTCGGACGGCTCGGCGGGCTACGTGGGCACCGAGCGGTTCGTCGGCGCGGTCGACGGCCGGTCCGGGACGTTCGTGATCCAGCACGGCGCGATCATGTCCGCGGCCGGCGAGCAGTTCTGGGGCCACATCGTGCCGGGGTCGGGCACCGGCGAGCTGGCCGGGATCTCCGGCACGGCCCGGCTGGAGCACGAGCTGATCACCCTGGACTACGACCTTGGCTGACCGGGAACGGGTGATCGCCTACCGGGTCGCCGCGCACCAGTTCGACCGCGGCACGGCCGACGCGTCCGACCTGCGCGTGCTCGACCTCGGGCTGCAGGACTCGGAGCGGTCGGCGGTGCCCGCGCTGGCCGCCCGCCTGGACCGGGTGCCCGACCTCGACGCGTTCACCCTCACGTGGAGCGTCCGGGGTGCGCCGCACTGGCACCGCACCGACGAGGTGCCCGCGCTGGCGGCCCGGCTGTGGCCGTTGAGCGACGCCGACGCGGTGGCCCGGATGAACCGGCCGCCCGTCGAGGACGGGCTCGCGGCGCTGCACGAGGTCGCGTCGGCGTTGCGCGAGGTGGTGACGGAGCCGATGACGAAGGGCGAGGCGTCGTCCCGGCTCACGTCGCGGGTGCGGCCCGAGCTGACCGGCTGGTGCCGCGGCTGCGACGCCACGCACGTGCTCGACCCGATCTTCCGCCTCGCCGTGCTGCCGGCCGGGCTGCGGTTCGACCCGGCCGAGCGGACGGTGACGTTCGTGCCCCTGGAGGACCGGCGGGACGTCCCGGACGCCTCCCGCGGCTTCGACGCCCTGATCACCGACTACCTGCGGCTGCACGGCCCCGCCGGGCCGTCGGAGGTGGCGCACTACTTCGGCGCCCCGGTGCGCGAGGTGAAGGACGTGTGGCCGGACGACCTGGTCCCCGTGTCCAAGCGGGCGTGGCTGCCCGCCGACCGGGTCGAGGCGTTCGAGAACCCGCCGGACCCCGAGGTGGTCCGCCTGCTGCCGCCGCTGGACCCCTACCTGAACGCCCGCGACCGCGACCTGCTCGTGCCGGACAAGGAGCACCAGAAGCAGGTGTGGCGCATCCTCGGCCGGCGCGGCGCGCTGCTCGTGGACGGCGACGTCCTGGGCACGTGGCAGGCCAAGGCGACCGGGTCGCGGCTGGACGTGAAGGTGTCCCCCTTCGTGCCGCTGGACGTGGACATGTTCGCGGAGGAAGCCACCCGCCTCGCGGTCGCCCGGGGCCTCGACGAGGCCCGCGTCGGCTGACCTCCGGCACGTCCGCCGCCACCGACCGCCACGCGAGGTCGCGTCGGTCGTTCGCGGCTCATCTCCCGACGATCACGCTTTCCGATCGTCGGG
>NZ_JBFAAX010000082.1:0-18838 GCF_040639995.1 Actinosynnema sp. NPDC023658
GTCCTACGTTCGGAACGGGCGTGTCCTACGTCCGGGATCGGTGAGTTGAACGTCCAGGGGTGGGAACCGGGGAGCGGGCGGTAGCGTCTCCAGGTTCGTGTGGAAGGTGCTGACCGGGCTGGTCCTGGTCGTCCTCGTGGTCTGGCGTCCGGGTGTGGCCTCGTTCGGCGGGGCCGCGGTCGGGGCGTGGGCCGTCCTCGCCGTGTTCCAGCTCGGCCTGCTGCTCGGCGCGGCGGTGTTCGGGGTCCGGGTGCCGTTGGTGGCGATCGGCGTCGGCGGCGAGGTGCGCACGTGGACGCGGCCCCACCTGCGGGTGGTGTGGCGGGTGGTCCCGCTGCTCATGTCGGTGGGCCTGACGTCGATCAAGCCGCCGGTCCGCCGCCGGCTGTGGCTGACCGGCCTGACGTCCGCGGTGCTGTCGACGGCGGTCGTGGCGGTGGCCTGGCTCGGCGCCCCGGGCTGGTCGGACAGCGGCCGGGACTTCCTGCGCGGGTTCGCGGTCGCCGGCACGGCGGTGCTGGTCAACGGCCTGTGGCCGCGGCGCGGCGCGGGCACCACCTCGCCCGGCTGGTTCCTGTTCGGGCTGCCCCGCGTCACGGGGCGGACGGCGGCGGAGTTCGAGGCGACGCCGCTGGTCAACCAGGTGTCGGACGCGATCGCCGTCGGTGACCTCGACCGGGCCGAGGCGCTGGCCGACGAGCTCGTGGAACGCCACCCCACGCTGCTGGTCTCGATCGGCGCGCGCGTCTCCGTGCTCACGCTGCGCCGCCGGTACGGCGAGGCGCTGCACGCGGTCAGCGCCCTGGTCGGCCGCACGGACCTGGAGCCGCGCGACATGGCGTTCGTGCTGGCGGAGATGGCCAGTTCCGCGGCCAACGCGGTGGAGGACGGCCAGGTGCCCGCGGAGGTCGGCGTGCCGGCGGCGAAGCGGGCCGCCGACGGCGCGATGCAGCTCGGCTACCCGCGCCACCGCTGCACGGGCACGTTGGCGCAGCTCGCCCTGCTGGAGGACGACCACGCCGCCGCGCTCGCCCTGGCCACGCAGGCCAAGGCGACCAGCGAGAGCGGCCTGGCCCGCGCCGACGCCCTGGCCACGATCGCCCGCGCGCAGATGGCGGCCGGTGACAACGCGGCGGCCCGCGAGACGCTGGTCGAGGCCCGCGCGCTGGCCGGCTGGATGCCCCGCGTCGCGGAGACGGCCGCCCGGCTCGACATCGCCTGACCGGTCGACCGCCCGACCCGCCGGCCGGGTCGGGTCCGGCGGCCCGGTCGCGTGGCGCCGGCGCAGTCGACGCGGTGCGTTATGCGGGCGGGTTCGGCAGGGTCGGCATACCGCCGGCCGGCGCGGGCAGACCGCAATTCTGCAACGCGTCGTTCAGCGTTTTCAGCCAGCCCTGCACCTCTCCGCGCAATTTCCCGGGATCGGGCGCCACGGCACCGGGCACGATCTTGCTCAGCACGCTGAACGCACCGGCGAACACCGCCATCGAGTGCGACAGGCACAGCTCCGGCCCCTGGAACCGCACCTCCGCCGGCGGCTTGCTCAACGGCGGCGCGGGCAGGCACTTCGCCGCCGTCATGCCCACCAGCAGCACGAGCGTGTCGGCCAGCGGCGTGGCGGCCTTGTCCGGCGCGGGCGGCGCGGCGGCCAGCGGCTCGACCACCTTCTTCACCGAGTCCGCCAGCTGCGACACCATCCCGGCGCACGCGGCGGGCGGTTCGGCGGCGGCTTCCCGCGCCGCCGTCGCGGCCGGGACGACCGCCGTGGCGAGCAGCACGGCGAGCAAAGATCCGATCGTCACGCATTTCTTCTGCACACCGGAAGCGTAAGCGCGAATAGCATCGCCTCACAGCGGGGATCGCGAATTCACCCGACCGAAGAATAGCGGTGCGAAAGCGTGAACAATTGTCGGATCAGATGACCACCGGTCACCCGGCGGCCATCTGATCGGGCGGTTTAACCGGCCAGCACGACCCGGCCGAGTTCCGCGGGCGACGCGAGCAGGTCGTGCCTCGGGAGCACGCGCACCGTGTAGCCGACCGCGCCCGCGTGCGGCAGCGGCACCTCGGCCTCGTAGTTGCCGTTGCCCGCGTACCGCATGCCGTGCGTGACCACGTCGTGCAGCTCGTCGGAGTCACCGACCCGGCCCAGCGCGACCTGGACGTCCACTTCGGACGGTTCCAGCCCGGCCAGCTCCACCCGCGCCCGCACGCCGACCGGCGAGCCGAGGTTGGGCGTGGCCGAACCGTCCAGCGACATCTCCGAGTCCAGCACCCGCACCCGCGTCCACGACGCGCGCAGCCGCTGCCGGTACGCGGCCAGCTCCTTCGCGCCCCGGAAGCCCTCACCGACCACGGAGGCGGCCGACGAGGCGGCGGGCGCGTACAGGTTCTCCACGTACTCGCGCACCATCCGCGACGCCTGCACCGCCGGGCCGAGCGAGGCCAGCGTGTGCCGGACCATGCCCAGCCAGCGGGTCGGCACGCCGTCCTCGCCGCGGTCGTAGAACAACGGCGCGACCTGGTTGCCGAGCAGGTCGTACAGCGCGGCGGCCTCCAGGTCGTCGCGCCGGGTCGGGTCGGTGATGCCGTCGGCGGTCGGGATGGCCCAGCCGTTGCTGCCGTCGTACAGCTCGTCCCACCAGCCGTCGCGGATCGACAGGTTGAGCCCGCCGTTGAGCGCGGACTTCATGCCGGACGTGCCGCAGGCCTCCAGCGGGCGCATCGGGTTGTTCAGCCACACGTCGCAACCCCAGTACAGGTACCGGGCCATGGACATGTCGTAGTCGGGCAGGAACACGATCCGGTGCCGCACGCCCGCGTCGTCGGCGTACCGCACGATCTGCTGGATCAACGCCTTGCCGCCGTCGTCGGCCGGGTGCGACTTGCCCGCGACGACCAGCTGCACGGGCCGTTCCGGGTGCAGCAGCATCGCCCGCAGGCGCTCCGGGTCGCGCAGCATCAGCGTGAGCCGCTTGTAGGTGGGCACGCGGCGGGCGAAGCCGACGGTCAGCACGTCCGGGTCGAACACCGAGTCGGTCCAGCCCAGCTCCAGCGCCGACGCGCCGCGCTGCAACCACGACGCGCGCGTGCGGCGGCGGACCTCGTGGACGAGCTTGGCGCGCAGGTCGTTGCGCAGCTCCCACAGCCGCTGGTCGGTCACCGGCTCGAACCCGTGCAGGCCGACGCCGGACTCCTCGGTGTCACCGACCAGCCTGCTCATCTCGGTCGCCGCCCACGTCGGGCCGTGCACGCCGTTGGTGACCGAGCCGATCGGCACCTCCGAGGCGTCGAAGCCCGGCCACAGGCCGCGGAACATGTCGCGGCTGACCGTGCCGTGCAGCTTGGAGACGCCGTTGGCGCGCTGCGCGAGCCGCAGGCCCATGTGCGCCATGTTGAACAGGCCGGGGTTGTCCTCCGCGCCGAGGGCCAGCACGCGCTGGGTGTTCACGCCCGGCAGCAGCGTCTCGGAGCCGAAGTAGTGCTGCACGAGGTCGACCGGGAAGCGGTCGATGCCCGCCGGGACCGGGGTGTGCGTGGTGAACACCGTGCCCGCGCGGACCGCGGCGAGCGCCTGGTCGAAGTCCAGGCCCTCGCCGGTGACCAGCTCGCGGATGCGCTCCAGGCCGAGGAAGCCCGCGTGGCCCTCGTTGGTGTGGAACACCTCGGGCGCGGGGTGGCCGGTGAGGTCGCAGAACGTGCGCACGGCGCGGACGCCGCCGACGCCCGCCAGGATCTCCTGCCGGATGCGGTGGTCCTGGTCGCCGCCGTAGAGGCGGTCGGTCACGCCGCGCAGGTCCTCGTCGTTCTCCTCCACGTCGGAGTCGAGCAGCAGCAGCGGGATCCGGCCGACCTGCGCCTTCCAGACCTTCGCGCGCAGCACCCGGTCGCCGGGCATGGCGACGTGCACCAGGATCGGTGCGCCGGACGGCTCGGTGAGCAGCTCCAGCGGCAGGCCGCGCGGGTCGAGGACGGGGTAGTGCTCGATCTGCCAGCCGTCCAGGCTCAACGCCTGGCGGAAGTAGCCCGACCGGTAGAGCAGGCCGACCGCGATCAGCGGCACGCCCAGGTCGGAGGCCGCCTTGAGGTGGTCACCCGCCAGCACGCCGAGGCCGCCGGAGTAGTTCGGCAGGGCCTCGGTGACGCCGAACTCCATGGAGAAGTAGCCGACGGCGTTCGGCAGCGGGTGCGAGTCGTGGTCGCCGTGCTCGCGGCGCTGGCGCAGCTCGTCCTGGCGGCGCTGGAACCAGCGGGGACCGGTGGTGTAGCGGTGCAGGTCGTCGGCCAGCGCGCGGGCGTGGGTGAGGAACTGCTCGTCGCGGGACAGCGCGTCGAGGCGTTCGGGCGCGACCACGGACAGCAGGCGCAGCGGGTCGCCGCTCTCGACCCACAGCTCCGGGTCGATCGACGCGAACAGGTCCTGGGTGGGCTGGTGCCACGTCCAGCGCAGGTTGGTGGCGAGGGTGCCCAGGGCCGCCAGCGGCTCGGGCAGGCTGGCTCGGACGGTGAACCGGCGAAGTGCTCGCATGTCGTCGGACCTTATCCCCCATCCAGCGGTGCGGAGCAACGGTCACCCGTACCGATGCAGGGACCGATACAGCTCCACCAGCGAAAACGCCGCGCTGCAAGTTATTTCGCCCGCGTTGCGCAAGCCGTTACCGGGACGCCGGGCCGGGGTTTCCGCTGCTCCGTTCGGCCGAGCGCCCGTTCCGCGGCCTTCCGCCCGGACCGCCGACGCGCGGTCTTCCGGGCCGAGCCGCCCGAGGACTTCACCGTCACCGACGACGCGCTGCGCGCCGGCGGGCGTCGACCCGGTGGATCACGGGGGTCGGTCAACCGCACGATCGTGTGACCGTTGATCGTCCGCACGGCGATGACGTGGCGCCTATCACACAGTGGGACCTTGTTCTTCCATGACGAGACGCACGCCACGCCACGGTTGTAATCCAACCAGAAGGGGTACGAACAAAAAGCACGGGCCCGGCGAAGGCGTGGTAAGACGCTGCGGGCAAACTTGACCATGCAAGCGTCACACCAGGTGAGAGGGGCGCTGCTGCCGATGAGCGGGCGACTCGGAATCGACGACGTCTCCCCGACCGTGAGCGGTGGTCGCTACCCGGCTAAGGCCGTGGTCGGCGAGCACGTGCCGGTCGAGGCCACGGTGTGGCGCGAGGGCCACGACGCCGTGGCCGCCACCGTGGTGTGGCGGGGGCCGAACGACCGGGTCGCCAGACAGACGCGCATGGTCCCCCACGGCATCGGCCTGGACCGCTGGGCCGCCACGGTCGTCCCCGACGCCGAGGGTGCCTGGACGTTCCGGGTGGACGCCTGGAGCGACCCGTGGGCCACCTGGCTGCACGCCGTCGAGGTCAAGGTCGCCGCGGGCCAGGGCGCCGACGAGCTGCACAACGACCTGGAGGCGGGCGCGCTCCTGCTCGACCGCGTCAGCCGCAGGCCGGACCGGCGCAAGGACAAGCCGCTGCTGCTCAACGCGGCCGCCGCGCTGCGCGACGAGCACCGGCCCCTGGCCGAGCGGGTCGCGCCGGCCCTCGCGACCGACGTCCGCCAGGTCATGCACGACCACCCCGTGCGCGAGCTGATCACCAAGGGCAAGCCGCAGAAGCTGTGGGTCGACCGCAAGCGCGCGGCGTTCGGGTCCTGGTACGAGTTCTTCCCCCGCAGCACGGGCGGTGTGGACGAGTCGGGCGTCCCGGTGCACGGCACGTTCGTCACCGCGACCAAGGAGCTGGACCGCATCGCGGCCATGGGCTTCGACGTCGCCTACCTGCCGCCGATCCACCCGATCGGGCGGGTGAACCGCAAGGGCCCGAACAACACCCTGACCGCCACCGAGGACGACCCGGGCTCGACCTGGGCCATCGGCGCGGACGAGGGCGGGCACGACGCGATCCACCCGGAGCTGGGCACGATCGAGGACTTCGACGCGTTCGTGGCCCGCGCCGAGGAGCTGAACATCGAGGTGGCGCTGGACCTGGCGCTGCAGTGCGCGCCCGACCACCCGTGGGTGCTCAAGCACCCCGAGTGGTTCACCACCCGCCCCGACGGCTCGATCGCCTACGCGGAGAACCCGCCGAAGAAGTACCAGGACATCTACCCGGTCAACTTCGACAACGACCCCCAGGGCCTCTACAACGAGGTGCTGCGCGTGGTGCTGCACTGGGTCGACCACGGGGTGCGCATCTTCCGGGTGGACAACCCGCACACCAAGCCGCCGGACTTCTGGGCGTGGCTGATCTGGGCGGTCAAGGACCGGCACCCGGACGTGCTGTTCCTGTCGGAGGCCTTCACCCGCCCGGCCCGCCTGTACGGCCTGGCCAAGCTCGGCTTCACGCAGAGCTACACCTACTTCACCTGGCGCACGACCAAGGAGGAGCTGACCGAGTTCGGCGCCGAACTGGTCGAGCACTGGGACGAAGCGCGGCCCAACCTGTTCGTCAACACCCCCGACATCCTGCACGAGTCGCTGCAGCACGGCGGTCCGGGCATGTTCGCGCTGCGCGCGGCGCTGGCGGCGACCATGGCGCCGACCTGGGGTGTGTACTCGGGTTACGAGCTGTTCGAGCACGAGGCCGTCCGACCGGGCAGCGAGGAGTACCTGAACTCGGAGAAGTACCAGCTCCGCCCCCGCGACTACGCGGCGGCGGTGGCCGAGGGACGGTCGCTGGAACCGTGGTTGCGCAAGCTGAACGCGATCCGCCGGGCGCACCCGGCGTTGCAGCAGATGCGAACACTCCGGTTCCACCACGTCGACAACCCGGCGCTGATCGCCTACTCGAAGCAGGATCCCGGCACCGGCGACACGGTCGTCGTCGTGGTCAACCTCGATCCGCAGAACGCGCAGGACGGCACCGTCTGGCTGGACCTGCCCGCGCTGGGCGCCGACTGGCACGAGCGGCTGATCGCGCACGACGAGGTGTCCGGGGAGACCTGGGACTGGGGTCAGGCGAACTACGTCCGCCTGGAACCCTGGCGCGCTCCGGCGCACGTCGTCGGCGTGCAGCGCCGCTTCACCAGCTAGCGCAGTACCGACCCGGTCCCCTTTACCGAGTCCCCGTGCCCGCCGAAGAGCACGAGGGACGATCCGACGCACCCCCAATGAGGTGGGACGAGGTGGAGCACACATGCAAGAAGAGGCCCGACCCGACGCCGCGCTGGTAGGCCTGGAGAACGTGCCGCACACCGGCGAGGCCATCGGCGCCGACGGCCTGCTGGTGGAACCGCAGGCCGAGGACTTCCGGTCGGCCAAGCTGGTGCCGCGCGAGCGCGACTGGTTCAAGGGCGCGGTGTTCTACGAGGTGCTGGTGCGCGCGTTCAGCGACAGCAACGGCGACGGCACCGGCGACCTGCGGGGGCTCGCGTCCCGGTTGGACTACCTGGAGTGGCTCGGCGTCGACTGCCTGTGGCTGCCGCCGTTCTACGCCTCGCCGCTGCGCGACGGCGGGTACGACATCTCCGACTTCCGCGCGGTGCTGCCGGAGTTCGGTTCGGTCGAGGACTTCGTGTACCTGCTGGACGAGGCGCACCGCCGGGGCATCCGGGTGATCACCGACCTGGTGCTCAACCACACCAGCGACGCCCACCCCTGGTTCCAGCAGTCGCGGCTCGACCCCGACGGCCCGTACGGCGACTACTACGTGTGGAGCGACGACGACCAGCGCTACGCGGACGCGCGGATCATCTTCGTCGACACCGAGTCGTCCAACTGGACCTACGACCCGGTGCGCGGCCAGTTCTACTGGCACCGGTTCTTCTCCCACCAGCCGGACCTGAACTTCGAGAACCCGCACGTCCAGGAAGCCATGCTGGACACCCTGCGGTTCTGGCTCGACCTCGGCATCGACGGGTTCCGGCTCGACGCCGTGCCGTACCTGTTCGAGGCCGAGGGCACGAACTGCGAGAACCTGCCGCGCACGCACGACTTCCTCAAGCGCTGCCGCAAGGTCGTGGACGACGAGTACCCCGGCCGGGTGCTCCTCGCGGAGGCCAACCAGTGGCCGTCGGACGTGGTCGAGTACTTCGGCAACCCCGAGGTCGGCGGCGACGAGTGCCACATGGCGTTCCACTTCCCGCTGATGCCGCGCATCTTCATGTCGGTGCGGCGCGAGTCGCGGTTCCCCATCTCGGAGATCCTGGCGCAGACGCCGCAGATCCCGGACGGCTGCCAGTGGGGCATCTTCCTGCGCAACCACGACGAGTTGACGCTGGAGATGGTCACCGACGAAGAGCGCGACTACATGTACGCGGAGTACGCCAAGGACCCGCGGATGAAGGCGAACATCGGCATCCGGCGGCGACTGGCCCCGCTGCTGGAGAACGACCGCAACCAGCAGGAGCTGTTCACCGCGATGCTGCTGTCCCTGCCGGGCTCGCCGGTGCTGTACTACGGCGACGAGATCGGCATGGGCGACAACATCTGGCTGGGCGACCGCGACGCGGTGCGCACGCCGATGCAGTGGACCCCCGACCGCAACGCGGGCTTCTCCAGCTGCGACCCCGGCCGGATCTACCTGCCGGTGATCATGGACCCGGTGTACGGCTACCAGGCGCTCAACGTCGAGGCCCAGCTGAACAACCAGTCGTCCCTGCTGCACTGGACCCGGCGGATGATCGAGGTGCGCAAGCAGCACCACGCGTTCGCGGAGGGCGACTTCACCGACCTGGGTGGTTCCAACCCCAGCGTGCTGGCCTACCGTCGGCGGTGGTTGCGCCCCGACGGGCACGAGGACGTGGTGCTGTGCGTGAACAACCTGTCGAGGTTCCCGCAGCCGGTGGAGCTGGACCTGTCCGAGCACCACGGCAGCAGGCCCGTCGAGTTGACCGGTGGGGTCGTCTTCCCCACCGTGGGTGACCTGCCTTACCTGCTGACCCTGCCCGGTCACGGCTTCTACTGGTTCCAGCTCGTGGAAGCCGACGACGACAGCGAGCCGAGGTGATGGACGTGACCGAACCGCACGACCTGGTCGACAAGGTGATGGCCGAGCTGCCCGAGTGGCTGCCCGCCCAGCGGTGGTTCGGCGGCAAGGACCGCCCGGTCACCTCGATCCGCCCGCTGCGCACGACGGTGCTGCGGACCGACGACCCGGTGCTGGTGCACCTGGTCGTCGAGGTCGAGCAGCCGGACCGGCGGGAGCCCTACCAGCTGCTGATCACCGACCACGTGGACAACTACGACGCGACCCACGTGCCGGAGCTGACGGGTGTGCTGCTCGACCTGGTCGCGGAGGGCGCCGAGGTCGACGGGCTGCGGTTCGCGCACGAACCGGGCGTGGACCTGCAGACCGGGTTGCGCGGCCGGCCGATCACGTCCGAGCAGTCCAACACCTCGCTGGTGTTCGGCAGCCAGTACATCCTCAAGCTGTTCCGCAAGCTGACCTACGGCGAGAACCCGGACCTGGTGCTGCACCGCGCGCTGCGCCAGGTCGGGTGCGAGCACATCGCCCAGCCGCTCGGGTCGATCACCGGCAAGCTGGACGGGCAGACCACGACGGTCGGCATGCTCCAGCAGTTCCTGCCGGACGCGGTGGACGGCTGGGCGATGGCCACCACGAGCGTGCGCGACCTGATGGCCGAGGCCGACCTGCACGCCGACGAGGTGGGCGGCGACTTCGCCGGCGAGGCGCAGCGGCTGGGTCAGGCCGTGGCCACCGTGCACGCGGACCTGGAACGCGCGCTGGGCACGCAGCACGCGGACGCCGACGACATCGAGCGGACCGTGCGGGCGATGACCGCGCGGCTGGACTCGGTGGCCGCCGCGGTGCCCGAGCTCCAGCCGTACGTGCCCGCGCTGCGGGAGGCGTTCGAGCGGGCGCGGGACACGCCGGACTCGATCGCCGTCCAGAGCATCCACGGCGACCTGCACCTGGGTCAGGTGCTGCGGACCGTGCAGGGCTGGTTGCTGATCGACTTCGAGGGCGAGCCGGGTTCCCCGATCGCGGAGCGGACCGCGCTGCGCTCGCCGCTGCGCGACGTGGCCGGGATGCTGCGATCCTTCGACTACGCGGCGCACCAGCTCCTGGTCGGCCAGCCGGAGGACCACCAGCTGACCGTGCGGGCGCTGGAGTGGGCGCGGCGCAACCGCGCGGCGTTCACCGAGGGCTACGCGGAGGCGGCGTCCGACTCGGTGGGCGACCCGCGCGAGCGCGGCTACCTGCTGCGGGCGTTCGAGCTGGACAAGGCCGTGTACGAGGTCGCCTACGAGCACGCGAACAGGCCCGAGTGGTTGACGGTCCCGCTGTCGTCGATCGCCCGGATCACCGGAGAGGGAGCTGTGCAGTCATGATCTCGCCCGAGGACGTCGACCGGCTGCTCGCCGGGGCGCACCACGACCCGCACTCGGTGCTCGGCGTGCACCACGTCCAGGACGGCGTGGTCGCGCGGGCGCTGCGGCCGGGAGCGACCGCGGTGGCGGTGATCGCGAAGGACAAGCGCTTCGAGCTCGACCGGGTCACCGACGGGTTGTTCGCCGGTGACCTGCCCGAGCACCCCGGCGGCAACTACCGCCTGGAGGTCGAGTACGGCGACGACGTCGTCGAGGTCGACGACCCGTACCGCTGGCTGCCGACCGTCGGAGAGCTGGACCTGCACCTCATCGGGGAGGGCCGGCACGAGCGGCTGTGGGACGTGCTGGGCGCGCGGGTGCGCACCTACGACACGCCCGACGGCGTCGTCTCGGGCGTCTCGTTCGCCGTGTGGGCGCCGACCGCGCGCGGTGTGCGGGTGTGCGGCGACTTCGACGGCTGGGACGGCCGCGCGAACCCGATGAGGTCGCTGGGCTCGTCCGGGGTGTGGGAGATCTTCATCCCCGGCATCACCGAGGGCACCCGGTACAAGTTCCGGATCCTGGGCCGGGACGGTCAGTGGCACGAGAAGGCCGACCCGATGGCGTTCGCGACCGAGACGCCGCCCGCCACGGCGTCCGTGGTGACCCGCTCGGCGCACCAGTGGGGCGACGAGGAGTGGCGGGCCAAGCGGGACGCCACGCAGTGGATCAACGCGGCGATGAGCGTGTACGAGGTGCACCTGGGCTCGTGGAAGCCGGGCCTGGGGTACCGGGAGCTGGCCGAGGAGCTGGCCGACTACGTGGTGGACGCGGGGTTCACGCACGTCGAGCTGATGCCGGTGGCCGAGCACCCGTTCGGCGGGTCGTGGGGCTACCAGGTGACGTCGTACTACGCGCCGACCTCGCGGTTCGGCTCGCCCGACGACTTCCGGCACTTCGTGGACGTGCTGCACCAGCGCGGCATCGGCGTGATCATGGACTGGGTGCCCGCGCACTTCCCGAAGGACTCGTGGGCGCTGGCCAAGTTCGACGGCAGCCCGCTGTACGAGCACGCGGACCCGCGCCGGGGCGAGCAACCCGACTGGGGCACGCTCGTGTTCGACTTCGGCCGCAACGAGGTGCGCAACTTCCTCGTCGCCAACGCCCTGTACTGGATCGACGAGTTCCACATCGACGGCCTGCGGGTCGACGCGGTGGCCTCGATGCTCTACCTGGACTACTCGCGGCAGGAAGGCCAGTGGCTGCCCAACCAGTACGGCGGCCGGGAGAACCTGGACGCGGTGCGGTTCCTGCAGGAGCTGAACGCGACCGTCTACAAGCGCCACCCCGGCGTGGTGATGGTGGCGGAGGAGTCGACGGCGTGGCCGGGCGTGTCGCGGCCGACGCACCTGGGCGGCCTCGGGTTCGGCTTCAAGTGGAACATGGGCTGGATGCACGACACGCTGCACTACCTGTCGCGCGAGCCGGTGCACCGCTCGTTCCACCACAACGAGATCACGTTCTCCCTGGTGTACGCGTGGAGCGAGAACTTCGTGCTGCCGCTGTCGCACGACGAGGTCGTGCACGGCAAGGGGTCGCTGTGGCAGCGGATGCCCGGCGACGACTGGAACAAGGCCGCGGGCCTGCGGACGCTGCTGGCGTTCATGTGGGCGCACCCCGGCAAGCAGCTGCTGTTCATGGGTGGCGAGTTCGGGCAGCGGGGCGAGTGGTCGGAGAGCCGGTCGCTCGACTGGCACCTGCTCGACGACCCGCTGCACGCCGGCCTGCACCGGTTGATCGGTGACCTGAACCGCGTCTACACGGCCTCGCCCGCGCTCTACAGCGCGGACAACAAGCCCGAGGGGTTCTCGTGGATCGACGCGAACGACTCGGCGGGCAACGTGCTGAGCTTCCTGCGCATCGGTGAGGACGGCTCGGTGCTGGCGTGCGTGGCGAACTTCGCCGGCCAGCCGCACCGCGACTACCGGGTGGGCCTGCCGGTCGCGGGTCGGTGGCGCGAGGTGGTGAACACGGACTCGGAGATCTACGGCGGGTCCGGCGTCGGCAACCTCGGCGCGGTCGAGGCGGAGGAGCACCCGTGGCACGGGCGCCCGGCGTCGGCGGTGCTTCAGCTGCCGCCCGCGGGCGTGCTCTGGCTCGCGCCGGAGGAGTGACCGGTCGTCCTCCCGTCGCAGGGGCCCTCGTCGAGGGCCCCTGCTTCATGCCGGGACGAAGGTGGGCAGCAGCTCGGGCAGCCGTTCGGCCCCCCGGCCGGTGAGCAGCAGCTCCCTGGTGCCCTCCTGACGGCGGACCAGGTCGTCGGCCACGAACGCGTCGAGCACGAGCCGGCCGAGGTCGCCGCCCAGGTGCGGCACCCGGTGCGTGCGGTCCAGGCAGGCCAGCGCCAGGCGGCGGCGCGGATCGGCGGCTCCCGGGTCGACGCCGAGGCGGTGCAACGGGGTCAGGTCGGCCCCGAGCGCCAGTTCGCCCGTGCGGCCGTCGGGCGGTCGGAGCGCGCCGCCGTCGACCAGCGCGGCGAACACCGAGATGCCCAGGCGGCCGGCGGCGTGGTCGTAGCAGGTGTGGGCCACGTCGACCGGTGACGACTCGCGCGGCGGCGCGGTCAGCTCGCCCTGGTGGGCGTAGCGGGCCAGGGCGGTGAGCACGTCGGTGATGTCGCCGCGCGCGACCCGGTAGACCGCGTGCCGCCCGGTGTGCTCGACCGTGACGAGGCCGGCGGCGCGCAGGCGGGCGAGGTGGTTGCCCAGGCGCGGCGCGGAGACGCCCATCGCGTCGGCCAGCTGCACCATCGTGTGCGGCCCTTCGGCGGCGAGCAGCTGGAGCGAGGTCAGGCGCACCGGGTCGGACAGCTCCCGGGCCAGCGCGACGACCGCCGCCTGGACGGCGTTGCCCGAGTCGATCCACCCCGCCACGCGCCTCCACCTCCGGGTCGAATCCTACCCTTCACGACTTCCTGAATGGCGATTGCGGGCCGGCGCGGGCCGCGTTACCGTCCATGCACCATTCAGTGAACCGTGAAGGGTGAATGCCGATGGGGTTGCGCGTGCTGTTGTGGGGCCGCGGTGTCTCGGCGCTCGGTGACGGCCTGTGGTTCACCACCTGGGCGTTGTTCTTCACCCGCGTGCTCGGCCTGCCGCTGGTCGCGGTGGGTGTCGGGATGGCGGTGGCGGGCGCGGTCGGGCTGGTCGCGGCGGTGCCGCTCGGCGGGTTGGCGGACCGGTTCGACCCCAGGTTCGTGCTCGTGGCGATCATCGTCGTGCGCGCCCTCGCCATGGTTTCCTACCTGGTGGTGGACGGCACGTGGTCGTTCCTCGCGGTCACGGTGGCGTTCACCGCGCCCGCCAACGGCGGCAACGCGGTCCGGACGGCGCTGATCGCGGGCCTGGTCCCCGACAACGCCGGCAGGGTGCGGGCGCTGGCGCAGCAGCGCGTGGCGCAGCACGTCGGCTACGCGATCGGGGCGGGGCTGGGCGCGGTCGTGCTGACGGCCGACAGCCGCTCCGCCTACACCGCGGCCATCGTCGGCAACGCGGTCACGTTCGGGGTGCTCGCGGTGACGACGCTGCTGGTCCGCAAGCCCTCGGCGCAGGAGGGCCGGCGCGCGGGCGCTCGGGCGGTGCTGGGCGACCGCCCCTACGTGGCCGTCGTGTCCGTCACGTCGGTCCTCACGCTGTGCTGGGCGATGATGTCGACCGGCCTGCCGCTGTGGCTGTCCCGCGCGACGGACCTGCCGCTGACCCTGGGCGGGGTCGTGGTGGTCGTCGGCTCGGTGGGCATCGCGGTGTTCCAGGTGCCGTTCGCCCGCTTCGCCCGCTCCCCCGCCCAGGCGGCGCGCACGGTGGTGTGGTCCGGGGCCGTCCTCGCCGCGAGCTGCGTGCTGCTGGCCACCACGGCGGGCGGTTCGGGGGCGGTGGGCGTGGCGGTCGTGGTCGTGGCGGCGCTGCTGCACGTCGTCGGTGAGCTGGGGTACGTGGCCGCGAACTGGGGCCTGTCGGTGAACCTCATGCGGGAGGAGTCGCGCGGCGCGTACCAAGGCGTCAACGAGGCCGCGACCGCCACCGTGCAGCTGTTCGGGCCCGCGGTCTTCACCTTCGCCCTCGGCGGGTTCGGCGCGGCCGGATGGGTCGCCGTGGCCGTGATCTTCCTCGCCGCGGCCGCGCCCGTGCCGGCGCTGACCAGGTGGGCGGTGCGCACCCGGCAGCCGGAGCCGTCGCCACCGGAGGTCGTCAAGACGACCCCGTAGGGGGTCGCGGCAGGCACAATGGACGGATGCGGCTCGCATCGGCTCGGCTGGTCCTGCTGGCAACCGTCCTGCTCACGGCTACCGCCTGTGCGCAGGCGATCCCGGGCAAGCCCCTGGCGGGCGAGACCGTCACCAGGGGCAAGGTCGACACCGGCTTCATCCGGGGCACCGACGGCAGCGCCATCGACCAGCTCGCGGCGACCGCCATCACCGACATCGACACGTTCTGGAAGGACGCGTTCCCGGACGCGTTCGACAAGCCGTGGCGGTCGATCGAGGGCGGCATCTACTCGGTCGACACCTCCGACCCCGCGGCGAAGCCGCCGCCGTGCACCGAGCTGGCCAAGGACGTCGAGGGCAACGCCTTCTACTGCCCCAGCGCCGACGCGATCGCCTGGGACCGCGCCGCGCTGCTGCCCGTGCTCAAGGACCGCTTCGGCGACGCCGCCGTGGTGATCGTGCTGGCGCACGAGATGGGCCACGCCGTGCAGAGCCGCATGGGCATCACCGAGGCCGAACGGCGTGAGCCGCAGAAGTACCCCACGATCCTCACCGAGGCGATGGCCGACTGCTTCGCGGGCGCGTTCACCAAGTGGGTCAACGACGGCAAGTCCGAGCACCTCGACATCGGTTCGGACACGCTGGACTCGGCGCTCGGCGCGCTGATCAAGTTCCGCGACCCGGTCGGCACCTCGCCCAGCGACCGGTCCGCGCACGGCAACGCGTTCGACCGGGTGTCCGCGTTCCAGGACGGCTACCAGCAGGGGACGAAGTTCTGCGCGGCCATGACGGTCGACAACCGCGGCTTCACCCAGAAGTCGTTCACCACGGTCGACGACCGGGACCGCAACGGCAACCTGCCGTTCGACGAGATGCTGGAGAGCATCACCCCCGACCTGAACGCCTACTACAAGGCCCTGGTCACGCAGGCGGGCAAGACGTGGACCGACCCGAAGGCCACCCCCGTGCAGGAGGAGCCGGACTGCTCCGGCGACCAGGGGCCGGTGGCGTTCTGCCCGGCCGACAAGTCGGTGGAGGTCGAGGTCGAGGCCGACCTGCCCGAGCTGCACGCCCGGATCGGTGACTACGCCACCGGCGTGCTGCTGGCCAGCCGGTACGGGTTGGCCGCGATGGCCGCGCTCGGGGTCGAGCTGGAGGGCGAGAAGGCCGCGGCCGGCGCGTTGTGCCTGGCGGGCGCGTACACGCGGGAGGTGTTCGACCGGCAGAAGGGGTTCGGGCTCTCCCCCGGCGACCTGGACGAGGCGGTCCAGGTGCTGCTCGCCTACGACTACGCGGCGCGCGACGCGACGGGTTCGGCGGTGCTCGGGCCCGGCTTCAAGCGGGTCGACGTGTTCCGCGGCGGCGTCCTGGAGGGCACGAAAGCCTGCGGTCTGGCCTAGCCGCGCGGGTCGGCCCAGTAGGGTTCGGGCTTGGATCGGCACGACCGGGATGGGGCTTGGGCATGGCTCGACGGGCTTGGGTTGCTGCGACGCTCGCCACCGCGTTGGCGTTGACCGGGTGCACCCAGGCGGTGAGCGGGCACGGCCGGTCGGAGCGGCCGGACGTCACCAAGGTCGCCGGGCTGGACATCACCACCGGTGAGAGCGGCGCGAAGCCGGGTGTGCCGGACGCCGACCTGCGGGTGGAGAACGGCGACGGCGGCGAGATGGACCGGCTCGCCATCAACACGCTGGCCGACGTCGAGGAGTACTGGACCGAGCAGCTGCCCGAGCACTTCGACCGGCAGTTCGAGCCGGTGAAGCGGTTGGTGTCCTACGACTCCACCGGCAAGGGCGTGGAGATCTGCCGCACCAACACCGCGGGTGTGGCGAACGCGTTCTACTGCTCGTTGGACGACTCGATCGCCTGGGACCGCGGCGAGCTGCTGCCGATGCTCGACGACGCGTTCGGGCCGATGTCGGTGGTGACCGTGCTGGCGCACGAGATGGGCCACGCGATCCAGTACAAGCTCGGCGCCGAGGGTGGCGTCAACCAGTCCACGCCGTCGATCATCAAGGAGCAGCAGGCCGACTGCTACGCGGGCAACTTCTTCCGCTGGGTGGCCGAGGGCAAGGCCAAGCACTTCCGCCTGTCCACCGGGCCGGGGCTGAACCAGGTGCTGGCGACGATGTTCTTCATCCGCGACGCGGCCGGCACGTCGGCCGAGAAGCAGGGCGCGCACGGCAGCGCGTTCGACCGGGTGGCGGCGTTCCAGTTCGGGTTCGCGGGCGACCCGGAGCGGTGCGCGCAGATCGACGAGGCCGAGGTCAAGTCGCGGATCACGCAGCAGAAGTTCGACTCGCAGGACCAGGACACCGGGCAGGGCAAGGGCAACCTGAAGGTGGACGACCAGCGGTCGCTGGACCTGCTGGAGGAGTCGCTGCGGGAGGCGTTCAACCAGGCGGGCGCGACGCCGCCGTCGATCTCCACCTCCTCGTCCGCGACGTGCACCGACGGCGGCGACACCTCGCCCGCCGCGTACTGCCCCTCGACGAACTCGATCTCCGTCGACCTGCCGGACCTGGTGAAGATCGGCACGCCGCCGAAGCGCGGGCAGAAGGGCGGGATCGGTGACTTCGCCGCGTTCGCCGAGATCGCGTCGCGGTTCGCGCTGTCGATCCAGAAGGCGACCGGGTACGGGCTGGAGGGGCCGGCGGCCGGGCTGCGCACGGCCTGCCTGACCGGGGCGTGGGCCGGGACGACGACCGGGGGCAAGGCGAAGCTGCGGCTGTCGTCCGGTGACCTGGACGAGGCCGTGGCCGAGCTGCTGGTCGACAAGAGCCTGATCGCGGCGGACGTGAACGGCACCGTCGTGCCGTCCGGCTTCGCCCGCGTCGAGTCGTTCCGCGACGGCTTCTACCAGGGCGCGGGCCTGTGCACCCGCAAGTACGCGGGCTGACCCCTCGCCCCACCCGATGCCGCTCCGCTCAACGCCCGGCTGGGGCACCCTGCTCGACGCCTAGCTGACCGCCCCGCTCCACGCCTTGCCGGACACGCCCCGCCACGCTCGGCTGGACGTCCGGAGCGGGTCGCCTCGGTGGGCGGGCGGGACGTGCCAGGTCGTGCCGGGCCAGGTGGTGCCGGGCCGGGCCAGATCCTGCATGCCAGGTGGTGCCGTGCCGGGTCATACCGTCCGTGCCGTGCCGTGCCGTGCCGTGCCGTGTCGTGTCGTGCCCGATCGAGGTTGTCCACAGGTCGCATCGGTGGTCTCGAAGTTCGTCGGACTTCGCCGGCAGAATAAAAAACAGGGGTCCCCCTGCGCGGGGGACCCCTTGTGGCGTGGTGCGGTCAGAACAGGGCGCTGGCCAGGTTGCGGCGGGCCTTGGCGACCCGGTCGTCGTCCGGCGGGAACAGCTCGAACAGGCTCACCAGGTGCTCGCGGACCCGGTCGCGGTCCTCGCCGTAGACCCGGCGGACCGTGTCGACCAGGCGCTTGAAGGCCTGCTCGACGTCGTTGGTCGAGACCTCCAGGTCCGCGGCGGCCAGCTGGGCGTCCACGTCGTCCGGGTCGGAGTCGGCCTTCGCCAGCACGTCCGGCGTCACGGCCTCGGCCCGCGCGGTGAAGCGGACCTGCGCCAGGGCCGCCTTCGCCTCGGCGTTGGCGGGCTCGGCGGCCAGGATCGCCTCGTACGCGGCCTCGGCGGCGGCGAAGTCGCCCTGCTCGAAGGCTTCCTCAGCGGCGACGAAGCGCGGGTCTTCGGGCTCGGCCACGGGCTCCGCGCCGGGCTGCGCGCCGCGGTTCGCCTCCGCCGCCTTGATGCCCGGCAGGCGGTCGCGCAGGGCGTCGAGCAGGCGGGCGATCCACTGGCCGAACTCGGCCTCCGGCAGCGGCCCGGCGAACGCGTCGAGGGGCTGGCCGCCGGCGATCGCGACCACGGTCGGCACCGACTGCACGCCGAACACCTGGCCGATGCGCGGGTTGGCGTCCAGGTCGACCCTGGCCAGCAGCCAGGTGCCGCCGCCCGCCCTGGCCGCGCGTTCGAGAACGGGCGAGAGCTGGCCCGCCTCGGGGCTCCACGAGGCGGTCAGCTCGACGACGACGGGGATGTCCAGCGAGCGCTCGACGACCGACTGGAACGTCGCCTCGGTGACGTCCAGCACCCACGGGCTCGGACCGGCGTCCTGAGCTCCGGCCCCGCCGGACGACGGGGGTGGGGTGGCGGCGCGCTGCCTCGCGGCGTCGGCCCGGGCCTTCAGCGCGCCCAGGTCGACCGCCCCGGACAGCGCGGCGGACAGTGCGGCGGTCTTTCGGGGGTCTGGCCTTGTCACGCCTTCCATCCTGGCACGAGTCCGGC
>NZ_JBFAAX010000083.1:0-15306 GCF_040639995.1 Actinosynnema sp. NPDC023658
AGCCGCGCACCCGGGTGCGGGGGACGCCGGCTCGTGTGCGCGCCCGGGGACGACGTGGGTCCGGCCGGGTCGGATCCGGGCGCGGTGGGGTCGGGGGCGCGATGGATCGGGGCGCGGTGGGCCCGGAGGGTGATGGTCCGGCGCGCGGTGGGCTCGGGCGCGGTGGGGTCCGTGCGGTGGGGCCGGTGCGGTGGCTCGTGGGCGAGTGCCGACGGGCGGTGGGTGCGGTGGTTCGGCGCGGCGGTGGTGCGGTGGGGGGGCCGCGCCAGGGCGCTGGGTGGGCGCGGGGGGCGGCGGCGCGAGGGGCGCTGGGAGGGCGCGGTTGGCCGCTGGGCCGGGCCGCGGGCGGGCGGTTCCGGCGGGGTTCAAGCGGGTGCGGTGGTCAGGCCGGCAGGAGCCCGTACGACAGCTTGCGCACCGATCAGCGCACGAGGGGGCGCAAGCGTTTGCGGGTCAGGGGGTGTGGCGTGCGCGCTGCTTGATGCGCGACGTCAGCTCCTGCACCTGCTCGTAGACGCGGCGGCGCTCGGCCATCTCCTTGCGGATCTTCTTGTCCGCGTGCATGACCGTCGTGTGGTCGCGGCCGCCGAAGGTCTGGCCGATCTTCGGCAGCGAGAGGTCCGTCAGCTCGCGGCACAGGTACATCGAGATCTGCCTCGCCTGCGCCAGCACCTTGGTCTTGCCCGGTCCGCACAGGTCGTCTATGGACACGCTGAAGAACTCCGCCGTCACGGCCATGATCGTCGGCGCGGTGATCTCCGGCGCGTGCGAGTCCGGGATCAGGTCCCGGAGCACTATCTCCGCCAGCTGCACGTCGACCGGCTGCCGGTTGAGCGACGCGAACGCCGTCACCCGGATCAGCGCGCCTTCGAGCTCGCGGATGTTGCGCTCGATCCGCGCCGCGATGAACTCCAGCACCTCGGCGGGCGCCGCCAGCCGGTCCTGCGCGGCCTTCTTGCGCAGGATGGCGATGCGGGTCTCCAGCTCGGGCGGCTGGATGTCGGTGATCAGACCCCACTCGAACCGCGTCCGCAGCCGGTCCTCCAGCGTCTCCAGGCGCTTGGGCGGCCGGTCGGACGACACGACGATCTGCTTGTTCGAGTTGTGGAGGGTGTTGAACGTGTGGAAGAACTCCTCCTGCGTGCCTTCCTTGCCCTCCAGGAACTGGATGTCGTCGACGAGCAGCACGTCGATGTCCCGGTACCGGCGTTGGAAGGCGACCTTGCGGTCGTCGCGCAGGGAGTTGATGAAGTCGTTGGTGAACTCCTCGGTCGACACGTACCGCACGCGCATACCGGGGAACAGCCGCTGCGCGTAGTGCCCGACGGCGTGCAGCAGGTGCGTCTTGCCGAGGCCGGACTCACCCCAGATGAACAGCGGGTTGTACGCGCGGGCCGGCGCTTCGGCGACCGCGACGGCGGCAGCGTGCGCGAAGCGGTTGGACGCGCCGATGACGAACGTGTCGAAGTTGTACTTCTCGTTCAGCCTGGTCTGCGACGCCACGGGGTTGGCCGGCCGGGTGTACGGGACACCGCTCGGGGCGGCGTGACCACCGCTGAACGTCGGCCAGATCTCGGTGACGGCGGCGAGCGCGTCGCCCTCTTCGTCGACCTCGTCCTCGGTGTCGCCCTCGGTCTCCGACTCGACGACCAGCCCGCCGTTGACGGGCATGACGCCGGGGATCGAGCCGGGGAGGGAGGTGGGCATGGGCAGGGGTCCGGGTACGGGCACCGGGATCGGCGCGGTCACCGGATCGGGTGAATCGACCTTCACGGCGAGCGAGACGGCCCGGCCGAGGCGACGGGACAGGGCGGCGGTGATGGGCTCGCGCAGCGCGCGCTCGATGGCTTCCTTGGCGAAGTCACTCGGCGCGGCGAGCAGCGCGGTCCCGTCGAGCAGCCCGATGGGTCGGGTCACGCGCATCCAAGCGCGCTGCTGGGGGGACAACGTGCTGGCAGCCAACTCCTGCACGACCTGTTCCCACACGCGACCCAGATCGGCCTGGTGGTCGGACACCTCCGCGCTCCCCTCCCCTCGGTGACACCCCCGCGGTCAGTCCCCGGGGGAACTTCCACGACGTGGACACGGAGAATAGAGGCATCCACAGAGTTATCCACAACTGTGCACGAACGAGGGCCGGGGGCAGCGGATCCCCCCGTTGCTCCCGAGCGCCTGCGGCCGGCGTGGCGGCGGCTTCCTTCCCCGTCCCGGGGACCGGCCCGCGACCACCCGCACCCACCCGCGAAGGCAGCACGCTAACAAGGTGCGGCCCCTGCCACAAGGCGTACCGGCGCGCAAGCCCTTTACGTGCGGAGGTGTGCGGCTCAGGGGCGGAGGACGTGCCGTCGTGCGGTGGTGGTGGCCGTCGTGAGGGTGGTGGCGGCTTCAAGCCGGCAGTGTGGTGCGCCACTCCGGGGCCCGTGCCGCGCACCCGGGGGCGACCCCGATTTGAACCGCGACCCCCGGGCTGCGTACCCTCGTAACCGTCTCCCGCTTGCGTGGGGTGCTTTTCGCGCGCCTAAGGCTTGTTCGCTGGGGACAACCACAGACCTGCTTGGCAGTTAAGCACCGGGAGTCCGACCGTGAGCAAGGGTAAGCGCACCTTCCAGCCCAACAACCGTCGCCGTGCGAAGACGCACGGGTTCCGGCTGCGCATGCGCACCCGTGCCGGTCGCGCCATCCTGGCCGCGCGCCGTGGCAAGGGCCGCAAGCAGCTGTCCGCCTGATCGCCGCAGCGCCGTGCTACCCGCGGCCAACCGGCTGACCCGCAGCCAGGACTTCGGCCTGGTGGTCCGCCGAGGCCGCCGGGCCGGCCGGTCCCGGCTGGTGGTGCACGTCCTGACGTCGTCGACACCCGTCGTCGACACGGCGGAGCCTCAATCCTCGGCGCAGCCCACCTTGGACCCGTCCAAGGTGGGCTTCGTCGTGAGCAAGGCCGTGGGCAACTCCGTGGTGCGCCACCGGGTGAGCCGCAGGCTGCGGCACCTGGTGCGGGACCGCCTCGACGCGTTGCCGCCCGGAACTTCGCTGGTCGTGCGCGCGTTGGCACCGTCAGCCGATGCGGACAGCGCCGAGCTCGGCCGTGACCTCGACGCGGCGCTGCACAAGGTGCTGCGATGACCACGACCGCCCAGGTGAGCCCCGTCGTCCGGGCCCTCCTGCTGCCGGTGCGCTTCTACCGGAAGTTCATCTCACCGGCGCTGCCCCCGACCTGCCGTTTCCACCCGAGTTGCAGTGCGTACGCGGTGGAGGCGTTGACCGTCCACGGTGCGCTGCGCGGTTCCTGGCTGACCCTGCGCCGGCTGGGCCGCTGCGGACCCTGGCACCCTGGTGGCCTGGACCCGGTTCCGCCGAAGCGAAACGCGGTCCCCGACCTTCCTGCCGAGGAGTAGCTAGTGCTCAACTTCATCTACTACCCGGTGTCCTTCATCCTGTGGTGTTGGCACTGGGTGTTCGGCCACATCTTCGGCGAGTCGAGCGGGTTCGCGTGGGCCCTGTCGGTGGTGTTCCTCGTCTTCACCCTGCGCGCGATCCTGTTCAAGCCGTTCGTCGGCCAGGTCCGCTCGATGCGCAAGATGCAGGAGTTCGCGCCCGAGCTGCAGAAGATCAAGAAGAAGTACGCGAACGACAAGCAGCGCCAAGCGGCCGAGATGCAGAAGCTCCAGTCGGAGCACGGCGTCAACCCGCTGGGCGGCTGCCTGCCGATGCTGGTGCAGATCCCGGTGTTCATCGGTCTGTTCCACGTGCTGCGCTCGTTCAAGCCCGGTTGGGGCGAGGTCTACTTCTTCGACGCCCAGGGCGTCGAGTCGTTCGTCAACGCGAAGCTGTTCGGCGCGAACCTGTCGACCTTCATCACGATGCCGTGGGACAGCCCGGACCCGAACGTCCCGTCGCTGATCGACTTCGGCACCGAGCGCAGCTCCGTGCTGTTCGTCGCGATCCCGCTGATGATCATCGCGTCGATCGCGACCCACTTCACCGCGCGCCACTCGGTCGCCCGGCAGACGCAGGCCGCGACGGACAACCCGCAGACCGCGATCATGAACAAGCTGACGCTGTACATCTTCCCGCTGGGTGTGCTCGTCGGTGGCCTCTTCTTCCCCATCGCGATCCTGCTCTACTGGCTGAGCAACAACGCGTGGACGCTGGGTCAGCAGTACGTCGTGTACCACCGCATCGACCGCGAGGAAGAAGCGAAGAAGGTCGAGGCGACCGCGCAGCGCTCGGCGCTCGCGCCGAAGCCGGGCGTGAAGCCCACGACCAAGCCGAAGCCCGGTCAGAAGCCGCAGCAGCCGCAGCAGCGCAAGGCCGCGAGCACCCAGCCGGGTGTGAAGACCGACGGCGCGCAGACCAACGGCAAGGCCGCGGCCGAAGCACCCACCGGCACCGAGCCGGCACCGGACGCGGGCGAGTCCGCAGGAACCGCCAAGCCGTCCACCGAGATCCCCGGTCTGAGCCCAGACCGATCCCCAAGCAAGAAGCAGGGCAACAAGAAGCGTCGTTGACCCTGGAGAGGAGACATCGTGTCGGAGACGTTGCAGGCGGCCGACGTGGACGCACCGGAGGCCGACGAGGTCCCGCCGGCGCGGTCGGGGAGTTCGGAGGACCTGCTCGTCCAGGAGGGTGACATCGCCGGGGACTACCTCGAGCGGCTGTTGGACCTCCTCGACTACGACGGCGACATCGACCTCGACGTCGAGGCGGGTCGGGCGATCGTGAGCATCGACGGCGGTGACGACCTGGAGAAGCTGGTCGGTCCCCGCGGCACGGTCCTGGAGTCGTTGCAGGAGCTCACCCGGCTCGCCGTGCAGCAGGAGACGGGCGTGCGCAGCCGCCTCATGCTGGACATCGCCGGGTGGCGTGCCGGACGGCGTGCCGAACTCGCGGACCTCGGCCGGACGACGGCGGAGAAGGTGCTGGCGAGTGGCGAGAAGGTGCGGTTGCACCCGATGACGCCGTTCGAGCGGAAGGTCGTGCACGACGCCGTCGCCGCCGTGGCGGGCGTGCACAGCGAGAGCGAGGGCGAGGAGCCCCAGCGCCGCGTGGTGGTGCTGCCGAAGCCCTGAGCGGGTTTCCCCACGGGTTCCCGTGGAACGGCCCCGGTCCCCCTTGGTGGGGGCCGGGGCCGTTCGTTCGAAGTGGGTGGGTCGGGGGTGGGGTGCTCGCGGCGCGGTGTCTACGGCCGGGAAGCGACGAGGTACCGCTCGTCGGTGATGTCCCGGCCCCACAGCGCCGGGTCGTCCAGCGGCCGGACGTCCCCCTCCCCCAGCAACGCGACGCACTCCGCGGCGGTCAGCCCCGCGCCGGTCGACCAGCGCCCCTCGATCAGCACCAGCAGGCCGCCGGGCTTGAGGAGGGCCCGCCACCGGTCGAGGGCGGCGGCCGGGTCCGGCAGCACCCACAGCACGTGCCGCGCCAGCACCACGTCGAACGACGCGGGCGGGTAGGGAGGACGGGCGGCGTCGCCCTGGCGGAACTCGACCCCCGGGACTTTGGCGCGTGCGGCGGTGACCATGCGCCCGGACAGGTCGAGCCCCCGCACGTCGTACCCGGCCCCGGTCAGCAAGGCGGTGAGGCTGCCGGTGCCGCACCCGAGGTCGACCACGGAGGCGGGCGCGGGTGGCAGCAGCGGGAGGAGCAGGTCGGCCCACGCCTGTCGGACGCCGGGGTCGCGCAGACCGTGGTCGGCGTCCTCGTCGAACGTCGCCGCCTGGCCGTCCCAGAACCGCGCCTGGGCGAACGTGGTCAGCCACGCGCGCTGCTCGTCCGTTTCCGGGACGTCGCGGTCACGCGCTTCGGCTATCGCCTGCCACGCCGCTTCGGGTGACGCGCCGTCCATCACCAGCAGCGCGCCCGCGACCAAGGACGACCGCCCGTTCCCGCCCCAGCAGTGGACCAGGACGTGCCGCCCGGCGCGCATGTCGCGCAGGACGGGGTCGAGCGCGACGTCCAGCTCGGCCGCGGAGGCGGGCACGCCGAAGTCCGGGATCGGGAGCCAGTGGAACGCCAGGCCGGCGTCCCGTGCCGCCTCGCCCTCGGCGGTCAGGTCGAGCTCGGCCAGTTCGGTCTCGGTCAGCGCGCACACGATCACGTCGACGCCCGCGGTCGCCAGTTCGTCGATGTGCTGGAGGTTGCGCGGGTGTCCCATGGTGCTCAGCACGCCCGATCTGATCGAGTACATCGATTCCCTTCCCCCTGTCATGTTCCACGTGAAACGGTCGCGGTATGACTGAGATCGTCCGCAACCTCCGCGTGGCCGCCTACGCCGTGATCATCGAGGACGGCCGGATCCTCCTCTCCCGGTGGCTGGGTCCGGACCGACCGAGGTGGATCCTGCCCGGCGGCGGGCTCGACCACGGCGAAGATCCGTACGACGCGGTGGTGCGCGAGGTGTTCGAGGAGACCGGCTACCGGGCGGAGGTGGACCGGCTGCTCGGCATCCAGAACGTCTACGGCCCGATGGTGCGCGACGGGGTGGAGATCGACTACCACCGCCTCCGGATCATGTACGAGGCGCACGTGGTGGGAGGCGAGCTGACGTTCGAGGTCGGCGGCAGCACGGACCAGGCGGCGTGGTTCCCGATCGACGAGGTGCCGGAACTCGACCACGTCGAGTCGGTCGACTACGCGCTCGGGTTGCTGCGCGCGCTGCCGAAGGACGGTCGGCTCGCCAGTTTCACGTGAAACACGTAGATCTCGTCACTTCGATTTGGCGTGTCGCCGGGGTGATCCGTCATAGTGGGGGCCGGCACATCTCATGGGCCTCGACGCCTCCTCGGCGAGACGCCCAACCCCATCGCCCACACCCGGCCGCTGCCGGCGTCCGGTGTGGTTTCACGTGAAACGTCCCGGACGGAGACATGGCCGCAGAGGTGGAAGACCGCGCGAAGAAGGTCTTCGGTGACCATTACGACACGGCGGTCGCCTTCACGGCACTGCTCACCGAGCACGGCGTCGAGCGCGGGCTCATCGGCCCACGCGAGGTCGAACGGCTCTGGGAGCGCCACATCCTCAATTCCGCCGTCGTGTCGGAGTTGCTTCCCGAAGGTGCGCGGGTCGTGGACGTAGGCTCGGGCGCGGGTCTGCCGGGCATCCCCCTGGCGATCGTCCGACCCGATCTCGACCTCACGCTCCTGGAGCCGATGGCACGCCGGGTCGCGTGGCTGACCGAGTGCGTCGAGACGCTCGGTCTCAACGTGACCGTGCTGCGGGGGCGCGCGGAAGAGGGGCCGGTGCGCGATCAGCTGTTCGACAGCGATGTCGTGACGGCCCGCGCGGTGGCTCCGTTGGAACGGCTGACGCGGTGGTGCCTGCCGCTGCTGAGGCCGGGTGGACGTCTGGTGGCGTTGAAGGGCGAGAGCGCCGCGGAAGAGTTGGAACGCGACGCCGAGGCGGTGCGCCGGGCCGGAGGCATCCGACCCCGCGTCACCACCTGCGGTGGCGATGTACTCGAACTGCCGACGACGGTCGTGCTCGTGGAGCGCGATGAGCGGGCGAGCCGCCGTGAAGGCGCGCGTCGCAGAAGAAAGGATCGGTGAACGTGTACCCCGACCCCCTGCAACCGGTGTTCCAAGCGGCCGGCGTTTCACGTGAAACCGAGACTGAAGGTGCGGTGGGGGCGGGCGAAGTGCTCCGTCCCGCGCATGACACGAACTTGGCAACCAACGTGGAACCGGCAGGAGACAGCACCGTGTGGACCCCCATCGCGGAAGAAGCGGCACGCGCCACCCGCGTTCTGCACCCCGACTCCCTCCAACTCCCCCGTCCGGACCGTCGCCGGGTCATGGTGGTCGCCAACCAGAAGGGTGGCGTCGGCAAGACGACGAGCACGGTGAACCTGGCCGCGGCACTCGCCATCCACGGGCTCAAGGTCCTCGTCATCGACCTCGACCCGCAGGGCAACGCGAGCACCGCGCTGGCCGTCGAGCACCGCTCCGGCACGCCGTCGGTGTACGAGGTGCTGATCGGTGAGCTGTCCGTCGCTGAGGCGGCTCAGGTCAGCAACCAGTCCCCCAACCTGTACTGCGTGCCCGCCACGATCGACCTCGCCGGCGCCGAGATCGAGCTGGTCTCGATGGTGGCCCGCGAGTCGCGGTTGAAGGAGGCGCTGAGCCCCGAGGCGCTCGACCCGATCAAGCCGGACTACGTGTTCATCGACTGCCCGCCGTCGCTCGGCCTGCTGACCGTCAACGCGATGGTCGCCGCGCAGGAGGTGCTGATCCCGATCCAGTGCGAGTACTACGCGCTGGAGGGTCTGGGGCAGCTGCTGCGCAACATCGAGCTGGTGCAGGCGCACCTGAACCCGACGCTGAACGTCTCCACCATCCTGCTCACCATGTACGACGGCCGCACGAAGCTGGCCGACCAGGTGACGAGCGAGGTGCGCGGCCACTTCGGCGACACGGTCCTCAAAACGGTGATCCCGCGCAGCGTGAAGGTCTCCGAGGCACCAGGATTCGGTCAGACGGTGCTCACCTACGATCCCGGCTCACGGGGCGCGATGAGCTACCTCGACGCGGCACGGGAGATCGCCGAGTTCGGCGCGGAGATGGGGTCGGCATGACGGAACAGCGCAAGGGTGGCCTCGGCCGCGGGCTCGCGGCCCTGATCCCCAGCGGACCGCCTCCGGGCACACCGGCGGCGCCGTCGGTCCGGTCGCTGGCCAACGGGTCGTCCACCCCTGCGTCGTCCTCGGAGGCGGGTGGTTCCGGCGGGTCCGCTTCGGGTGGTGGTGTCGCCGGCGAGGTCGCCGGGGCGGTGTACCAGGAGCTGCCCGTCACCTCGATCCGCACCAACCCGAAGCAGCCGCGGCAGGTCTTCGACGACGAGGCGCTGCGCGAGCTGGAGCACTCGATCCGCGAGTTCGGGCTCATGCAGCCGATCGTCGTGCGGGCGATGGGGCCGGACCACTACGAGCTCGTCATGGGCGAGCGGCGGTGGCGGGCCACCCAGCTGGCGGGTCTGAAGACGATCCCGGCGATCGTCCGGCACACCGCCGACGACGTGATGCTGCGCGACGCGCTGCTGGAGAACATCCACCGCGTCCAGCTGAACCCGTTGGAAGAGGCGTCGGCCTACCAGCAGCTGCTGGAGGAGTTCGGCGTGACGCACGAGGAGTTGGCCGACCGGATCGGCCGCAGCCGGCCGGTCGTGACCAACACGATCCGACTGCTGAAGCTCCCCCTCCCCGTGCAGCGGCGGGTGGCGGCCGGGGTGCTGTCGGCCGGGCACGCGCGTGCGCTGCTCGGGATCGAGGACCCCGGCGTGCAGGAGGAGCTGGCCGCCCGGATCGTCGCGGAGGGGATGTCGGTCCGCGCGACCGAGGAGGCGGTGACGCTCGCCAAGGGTGCGGAGCCGGCCAAGGCCAAGCAGGCCCGGCGCAAGCCGATCCAGGCCCCTGGGTTGCAGGAGTTGGCGGAGCGGTTGTCCGACAACTTCGACACTCGGGTGAAGGTCGAGCTGGGGCAGCGGAAGGGGCGGATCGTGGTGGAGTTCGGGTCGGTGGACGACCTGGAGCGGATCATCCAGTTGATGTCGCCCGAGGCCGCGCAGCGGGGGCGGTCCGGCGAGTAGGTGTTCGAGGTCCCGGGAGCAAGGGTTCCCCATTCCCGGGAGTTCGGCTCGATGTTCGACCCGCGAGGCCGGCTCGATTTGACATGGGGCCCTTACGGGCACCCCAGGCAGGCCAAAGCCGGCAGGCCCGGCGGGAAGAGCGTCCGCCAAGCCTGCCGGCTTCGACCAGCCTAAGGCACCCGAACCCATGTCAAATCGGGCCTTTGCGGCTCGTGAGTGTTAAGTGGTGGGTGGGTGTGGAAAATCGGACAAAAGGGATTCGTTAGGGGCGCAAGGGATCACACCGGGGCCTTATGTCACGGTGACGATGACGGCCCGTGTCCAGTTGGACACGGGCCGTCATCGTGGTGAAAGGGTCTAACGGGTGACCGCTCGTTCGATCAGACCGGCGTAGATGTCACCGAGGGACTGGCCGGCGGCCTCGACGGCCATCGGCAGGAGCGAGGTTTCGGTGAGGCCGGGCGAGACGTTCACCTCGAGGAAGTGGACGGTGCCGTCCGGGGCGACGATGGCGTCCGTCCGCGACACGTCCCGCAGACCCAGGAGGCGGTGGGCGGAGACGGCCAACTCCCCCACCGCCTGTGCCGCCTTCTCGTCGAGGCGGGCCGGGGCGTGGAAGTCGGTCAGGCCAGCCGTGTAGCGGGCCGTGTAGTCGTAGACGCCGTTCTCCGGGACGATCTCCACCGGCGGCAGGGCGTAAGGGCCGTCCGGACCGTCCACGACCGCCACGGCGACTTCGACGCCCTCCACGAACCGCTCGGCCAGGACGGTGTCCCCGTAGGCCAGGCAGCCGACCATCGCGGTGGGGAGTTGGGCCGCGTCGCGGACCACCTGGGCACCCAGGGCCGAGCCGCCCTGGTCCGGCTTGAGCATCAGGGGGAGGCCGAGTCGGTCGACCATGGCGTCCAGGACCGGTTGGGCGCCGAGCTCGCGGAACGTGGCGTGCGGCAGGACCGCCCACTCGGGGGTGGCCAGGCCGGCACGCGCCAGCTCGCCCTTGGCGGTCGGCTTGTCCCAGGCACGGCGGCAGGCGCGGGAGTCCGTGCCGACGAACGGGACGTCCATCAGCTCCAGGATGGTCTGCACGGACCCGTTCTCGCCCTCGCCCCCGTGGAGGGCGACGACGACGGCGTCCGGTCGGTGCTCCTTGAGGCGGGTGAGCAGGTTGCCGTCGGCGTCCCACTCCTCCACGACCAGGCCGACCGAGCGCAGCGCGGCGGAGAGCCTGCGACCGGATCGCAACGACACCTCCCGCTCGTGCGAAAGGCCCCCGGACAGGACTGCGACCCAGCGGTTGGACAACTCTCTACTCCTGATCACGCGGTGTCGGGCGACGGGCTGTGCGGCCCCGAGACGGCACGGCCCACAGTGGGGCCGAACGTCTCGTGCAGCTCCATCTCGTCCTTGATGACGTTCGCCAGCCGCCGCACGCCCTCACGGATGCGTTCGGGCGTCGGGTAGCAGTACGAGATGCGGAGCTGACGGCTGCCGAGGCCGTCGGTGTAGAAGCCGGTGCCGGAGGCGTACGCCACCCGTTGCGTGATCGCGCGCGGCAGCATCGCCTTGGTGTCGACGCCCTCGGGCACGGTCAGCCAGACGTAGAACCCGCCGTTCGGCTTGTTCCACGTGGAACCAGCCGGCATGTGCTGTTCGAGGGCGGAGATCGCCGCGTCGCGCCGGTCCCGGTAGGCCTCGCGGTAGGTCTTGATCTGACCCTTCCAGTCGTGCGTCGACAGGTAGCGCGACACGATCAGCTGGTTGAGGGTGGGCGGGCACAGGGTCGCGGACTCGGCCGCCAGGACGAGCTTCTCCCGCACGGCGTGGGGCGCGAGGACCCAGCCGACTCGGAGGCCGGCGGCGAAGGTCTTGGAGAACGAGCCGAGGTAGACCACGTTGTCCGGGTCGGTCGACCGCAGCGCCGGGTAGGTCGTGCCGTCGAAGCCGAGCAGGCCGTACGGGTTGTCCTCGACCACGAGGATGCCGTGCGTGCGGCAGATCTCCAGCACCTCGGCGCGGCGCTGGACGGCGAGCGTCACGCCGGCCGGGTTGTGGAAGTTCGGGATCGTGTAGAGGAACTTGATCCGCCTGCCGGACCGCTCGACGGCGGCGATGGCCGCCCTGAGGGCATCCGGCATCAGGCCGTCCGCGTCCATGCCGACGTGCACGACCTGGGCCTGGTAGGCGGCGAACGAGCCGAGCGCGCCGACGTACGACGGGCCTTCGGCCAGCACGACGTCACCGGGGTCGCAGAAGATCCGGGTGACCATGTCGAGGCCCATCTGCGAGCCGACGGTCACCACGACGTCGTCCGGGTGGGCGTTGATGCCCTCCAGCGCCATCACGTCGCAGATCTGCTCGCGCAGTTCGGGCACGCCGTGCGCGCTGCCGTACTGGAGCGCGACGAGGCCGTCCGTGGCCAGGACGTCGGCCACCTCCGCGCTGAGGGTGTCCAGCGGCAGTGCTGCCAGGTGGGGCATCCCTCCCGCCAGGGACACCACCTCAGGCCTGCTCGCCACCGCGAAGAGCGCCCGGATCTCCGATGCCGTCATGCCCGCCGTGCGCGCTGCGTAGCGACGCAGGTGGGGGTCGAGGCTTCTGGCACCCTGCTTGGGGGGCTGTCCGGGTAGGTTCACGGGAAACTCCGTAGGTGGGCTGCTACCGGCGGGTTGGTTCCCGCCCGAGTGTAACGGCCGTCCCGTTCGGGGCATCTGCCTTCCGGGCCGGGGTCACATCCGCCTATCCTCGTGGTGGGACGGGTGTCGGGGGCTTGGAGGTCGGGGTGTCGCGTCGTGTCGTGGGCGTCACCTTGGACAACCTGGAGCACCTCTCCAAGCACAGCCGGACCTGCGTGTTCTGGGAGCTCGCGCCGCACCTGAAGGAGCAGGCCGAGGAGTTCGGGGACACCGAGTTCGAGAAGGAGGCCTGGGTCTCCAGCGTGCTGTTGGAGTGGGGTTCCTGCGGTCGGATCATCTACGCCGACGGGATTCCCGCCGGATCGGTGTTCTACGCGCCGCCCGCCGCCGTGCCCAGGTCGTTGGCCTTCCCCACCTCCCCCGTCAGCCCCGACGCGGTGCTGATGACCGGTCTCGAGGTGCTGCCGGAGTTCCGCGGCGGCGGCCTCGGCCGGGTGCTGGTGCAGACGGTGGCCAAGGACCTGACCCGTCGTGGCGTGAAGGCGATCGAGGCGTTCGGCGACAACCGGCCGGAGGTCGACGGGCCGGGTTGCGTCACGCCGGCCGACTTCCTGCTTCAGGTCGGCTTCAAGACGGTCCGCCCCCACCCCCGCTGGCCGCGGTTGCGGCTGGAGCTGCGCAGCGCGTCCTCCTGGAAGGAAGACGTGGAGGCGGCGCTGGAGCGGCTGCTCAACTCGGTCTCCGTGACCACCACGGCGGAGCCGAGCTTCAAGCCCGTGTGAGAACCCGCGTTGACCTGCGGGTTCTTTCGCACGGGTTGACATGCAGGTATTTGCCTGCATAACGTGAGGCGTGGACAAGGTGTTCAAAGCCCTGGCCGACGAGACCCGCCGCTACCTGCTGGACCGGCTGCACGAGGAGAACGGGCAGACGCTGGGCGAGCTGTGCGCGCGCCTGGGCATGGCCCGCCAGTCCGTCACGCAGCACCTGGCCGTCCTGGAGGCGGCGAACCTCATCAGCACCGTGCGGCGCGGCCGGGAGAAGCTGCACTACCTCAACCCGGTGCCGCTGCACGAGGTGCAGGAGCGGTGGATCGACAAGTTCGAGCGGCCCCGCCTGCGGCTGCTCAGCGACGTGAAACGACGAGCGGAGGAACCGGTGAAGCCGGAGTTCGTGTACGTGACGTACATCGAGAGCACCCCGGAGCGGGTCTGGGAGGCCCTGACGGACGCCGACGTGACGGGGCAGTACTGGGGGCACCGGAACGTGTCGGACTGGCAGGTGGGGTCCACCTGGTCGCACCGGCGCACGGACGGGTCGGACGTCGACGACGTGGTGGGCCGGGTCGTCGAGGCGGACCCGCCGCGGCGCCTGGTGACGACGTGGGTCGACCCGGGCGACCCGTCGGTGTCGTCCACCGTGACGTTCCGCATCGAGGCCTACGGCGAGATCGTGCGGCTGACCGTCACGCACGCCGGCCTGGCCGACGAGGCGGAGCGCGCGCGGGCGGCATCCGGCTGGGCGGCCGTGCTGTCGAACCTGAAGTCGCTGCTGGAGACCGGGCACGTGCTGCCGGGCATCCCGTGGGAGATGCCGGCGCACGCGGACTAGTACCGGTCGATGTCGCAGCTCTCCAGCGTGCCGCCCTGGAACAGCTCGAGCGCCTGCTCGCTGACGACGAGCTGCCCCTGCTCGGTGACGCCCAGGTCGTCCACGCCGGCCTGACCGGTGACCTCGAGCCAGTGGAACGTGGGCAGCTCCTTGCCCTCCAGCATCTCCTGCGCCTCGTCGGAGAGCGTCACGGTGGCGCGGCGGATGCGGAAGGCGTCGAGGCCGCTGTCGACCAGCGTGTCGGCCAGGTCGTCGGTGACCAGGTACACCGGGAACGCCTCGACCAGGTCGTCACCCGACCAGTCGGTGATCTCGTAGTGCACCGCTTCGATGCGCGGCGGGTGCGCCGCGGCGTCGATGACGGTCCCCTCCTCCAACACGCCGGCGACCTCGGGTTCGAGGCGGTAGAACTCCATCGTGCTCCTCACCGGCGACGCCGGCCAATAAGATCGACTCGTGGACATGGGGGTGGAGATCCAGGGCAAGGTACTCGCGATCATCGAGGGATCGCGGGACTTCGAGAAGATTCGCACACTGCTCGACGGGTGGCAGGCCCAGGGCGTCACCGCCGAGACCCTGGTCGACGAGCTGACCGACCTGATGCTCGACCTGCGCGCGCAGAACCGCGCGGACGACGAGGACGCGGTCGCCGAGGTGCTGGACGTGCTGGTCGGCTGGTAGCCGGGCTACTCGGTGGCCTTCGGGTGGCCCGTACCCGCCGACACCACCCGGACGACGCGCTTGTCGGGGTCGGGGCAGAACCAGATGCGCCCGCCGGCGGTCACCTCGTACTGCCACTGGTCGAGCGTCCGCCCGCCGATCTCCCGGCTCGCGTACCGGCCCTTGAGCCTGTGGTGCCGAGCCGGGTTCTCCGGCGTCGTCGGGCGCTCGGTGAGCACGATCCACGCCTCCCAGGTGTTCGACCGAGCCGAGTGGCAGAGCTCCTCCCAGCCCTTCGCCGCCTCGGAGGTGGCGAACCGGGCTTCCCAGTGCCCCGGGCGGCCGGGAGGGGCCACTCGATCGCCGCGCTTGGCAGACATCCCTCAGCTTTCCTCCGGTGCGGGGACGGCCCCGAAGTCGCCGTCCACCGGACCGCTGAGCCGCGCGGCGAGCACGGGATCCGCGTGGATCGCGGCGGTGCTGCGCCACTCCCTCACCGTCTGGGCCAACACCGACCACTCCCCGAGTTCGGCGGACGCCTGGAAAGCGCGCGCGAAGTCCGCCACGAACTCCGCCTTCTCCTCGTCGGGCAGGACGTCCACCCAGGGGAACTCGTCGAGCAACGCCTTCGCGGCGACGTCGCGCGGCAGGTGCGCCAAGACGTTCCTCAGCGCCCGTGCCGCCATCACCGAACCCTCCGAAGCGGACTGCACGCGGTCCTCCCGCGTCAGCAGGAGATCAGCTCCGTCGCGACGGCGGACCCGGACGTGGGCCCCGGCCCGCCGGGGGGAGGCGCTCATGGGGTGGGGCGGGGGCGGGGTCCACGGCA
>NZ_JBFAAX010000083.1:15316-18737 GCF_040639995.1 Actinosynnema sp. NPDC023658
ACTGCCTTCCCGAGGTAGACGCTGTGCCCCCCCGGGGCCCCCCCGCGCCCCCAGTTTACCCCCCCCGCGCGCCCGGGGCCCCGGCCCGCCGCCTCCCCCCGCGCGGCCCACGACGCTCTTGGGGTCGCGCTGGAGCTGGCTCCACTGCACCTCGGTGGTCATGGAACCAATTCTGAACTTATTCAGAAGTCATGGCAAGTGGCGTCAGCGGACCTTGCCGGTCGCCACTTCGTGCCGCAGCAGGTCGTCCATGGTGAACGTGCCGGTCGGCTGGTCGTCCTTGCCGAGCAGGTACAGGCGCTTCACCGCGACCAGGATGCCCTCGGCCACGACGTCGCGGAACGAGGGGTTCGCCAGCCGCTGCCGGTCGCCCTGGTTGGTCAGGTAGCCGACCTCGACCCGGACCGCCGTGCAGCGGGTCATCCGCAGCATGTCCCACGTCTTGGGGTGCGTGCGGCAGTCCAGCAGGCCCGTCCGCGCGACGATCTCGCGCTGGATGAACCCGGCCAGCGCCTCACCCACGGTGGACGACGTGCCGTTGCCCGTGCCGAAGTGGAACGTCGCCACGCCGGACGCCAGCGCCGACGAGTTGCCGTCCGCGTGCAGCGACAGGATCAGGTCGGCGCCCGCCTCGTTGGCGAACCGGGCCCGCTCGCCCTCGTCCGGGTTGTGGTTGGGCCCGCGGGTCAGCAGGGCCTCCATGCCGGTGGCGGCCATCTTGCCCTCGAGCAGCCTGGCCAGGTCGAGCATGACGTCGGCCTCGGACACGCCGTCGACCACGACGCCGCGGTCCTCACCGCCGTGACCCGGGTCGATGATGATGCGCTTGCCGGACAGCCTGGGCCCGGCCCGGCGGACCCGCTCCTGCTCGCGCAGGAACACCGGCCGGCCGCCGCGCACCTTGGGCTGGAGCTGGCGCAGCGCGCGGACCGTGTCGGGACCGCACATGCCGTCCGCGATCAGGCCGTAGTCGCGCTGGAAGTTGCGCAACGCCTGCTCTGTCTGCTGACCGAACTCGCCGTTGGCCCTGCCGGCGTCGTAACCGAGTTCCAGCAGGCGTTCCTGCAGCGCGAACACGTCGTCACCGGTCACCGGCTGCGCCATCAGGAACGCGAGCGGCCGGTCACCGAGTCGGTAGGTCGCGTCACGCAGCGCGCGGTAGGTGGCCGGGCCGACCAGACCGTCGGTGATCAGGCCCCGCTGCTGCTGGAACGCGCGCACTGCGTGCTCGACCGGCAGGTCGAACACCTGGGACGGTTGCGGATCGGACAGCAGACCGAGCTTCGTCAGCGTTGCCCTGACCTCGGCGACGTCCGGACCGAAATCCCCGCGGCGGAGTAGCAGCATGCACCCCTCGCTCACTAAGGCGCCGACATCCGTCGACGCGAACTTGACGCCCTATTGTGCCTTGCTCGCGGCGATCGCACGGATGGGGCTACTGCGAGTGGTCACGGTCCCACAAAAGGATGACCCGCCCCTCTCTTCAGAAGAGGGACGGGTCACCCGTTTGCCTGCACTCAGAGCACGTCGGAGAGGTCCTTGAGCAGCGCGGCCTTCGGCTTGGCGCCCACGATCTGCTTCACCGGCTTGCCGCCCTGGAACAGGATCATGGTCGGCACCGACATGATCTGGTAGTCGCGGGCGATCGACGGGTTGGCGTCGATGTCGAGCTTCGCGACGGTGATCTTGTCGGCGTGCTCGGTGGCGATCTCCTCCAGCACCGGGGCGACCATCTTGCACGGGCCGCACCAGGTGGCCCAGAAGTCGACCAGTACCGGCTTCTCGCTGGTCAGGACGTCGTCGGCGAAGGTCTTAGCGGACGTGACCACGGTCGGGCCTGCCATGTTGGTATCTCCCTCGGGGAAAGTGGTTCAGCTGGTCGTGACGGGCTCGCTGTAGCCGCCGCCGACGTGCTCGGCGGTGACCGCGGCCTCCGTGGTCCCGTGTTCGGCGAGCCAGCGCTCCGCGTCGATCGCGGCGGCGCAGCCCGACCCGGCAGCGGTGATCGCCTGCCGGTAGGTGTGGTCGACGAGGTCACCCGCGGCGAACACACCGTCCACGTTCGTGTGGGTGGTGCGGCCGACGACCTGGACGTAGCCCTCGCCGTCCACCTCGACCTGGCCCTTGACCAGCGCGCTGCGCGGGTCGTGGCCGATGGCGACGAAGAAGCCGGTGAACGGGTGCTCCGTCACTTCACCGGTGCGGGTGTCGCGGGTCTTCACTCCGGTCACCGCGGTGTCACCGAGCACCTCGACGACCTCGGCGTTGAGCAGCCACTTGATCTTCTCGTTGCCCCGCGCGCGCTCCAGCATGATCTTGGAGGCGCGGAACTCCTCGCGGCGGTGGATGATCGTGACGGTGCGGGCGAACTTGGTGAGGAACGTCGCCTCCTCCATCGCGGAGTCGCCGCCGCCGATCACCGCGATGTCCTGGTCGCGGAAGAAGAAGCCGTCGCACGTGGCGCAGGCCGACACACCGCGGCCCAGCAGCTGCTGCTCACCGGGGACGTGCAGGTAGCGCGCCGCCGCGCCCATGGCCAGGATGACCGCGCGGGCGGCGTAGCGGCGGCCGTTGGCGGTGACGTACTTCACCGGGCCGTCGAGCTCGACCTCCTCGACGTCCTCCGAGCGCAGCTCGGCGCCGAACCGCTTGGCCTGCTCCCGCATCTGCTCCATGAGGTCGGGGCCCATGATGCCGTCGCGGAAGCCGGGGTAGTTCTCGACTTCGGTCGTGGTCATCAGCGCGCCGCCGTACTGCGAGCCCTCGAACACCAGCGGTTCGAGCTGCGCGCGCGCCGCGTAGACGCCCGCGGTGTACCCGGCGGGCCCCGATCCCACGACGATCAGGTTCCGAACGTCCGACACCCTCGACCTCCGTTAGTCGCTCCCGGACCTGGATCACCCGGCCCGGCTCTTCGCTCAACGGATCGTAGGGTGCGGTAATTCCGCCATCCCGCAGTGAGCTCGACTACGGCTCGATCGTGCTGTTCGCCAACACGCCGTCCGGGTTGTCCGGGCCGCAGGTCCGGGGGTCGACCACCACGATCCGGTACGCGCCCGGCGTGCCCGCGGGCAGGATCGCCATCACGGCCGGCTTGTCGTCCAGCGTGATGGGGCTGACGCCGAGCGGCTTGCCCGCCGTGATGTTCGCGCCGCGCAGGCAGTCGGCCAGCTTGTCCTGGTTCTCCAGCGGGCCGTAGTTCTGCGCCTTGAGCACGTCACCGAACGCCGGGCCGAAGTTCTCGTCGCGCACCGCGGGGATCTTGGTCGCGCCGGGTGGGAGCGCGCTGCCGCCGACCGTGGTCGTCGGGGTCTTGTCCTGCTGCGCCATGCCGCCGTTACCCGGGGCGTCGTCCCGGGGGATCGCGACCACGACGACGCCGACGGCGACCGCGGCCGCCGCCAGCAGCCCCGCGCCCCAG
>NZ_JBFAAX010000084.1:0-18671 GCF_040639995.1 Actinosynnema sp. NPDC023658
GGATGCTCGGGGGCCCTCGGAGGCACAGCAGCGGTCAGACGCGCTTGAACAGCAGGGCGCGCTTGACCTCCTGGATCGCCTTCGTCACCTGGATGCCGCGCGGGCAGGCGTCGGTGCAGTTGAACGTCGTCCGGCAGCGCCACACGCCGTCCACGTCGTTCAGGATGTCCAGCCGCTCCTCGGCGCCCTCGTCACGGCTGTCGAAGATGAACCGGTGCGCGTTCACGATCGCCGCCGGGCCGAAGTAGGAGCCCTCGGTCCAGTACACCGGGCACGACGTGGTGCACGCGGCGCACAGGATGCACTTGGTGGTGTCGTCGAACCGCTCGCGGTCCGCGATGGACTGCACGCGCTCGCGCGTCGGCTCGTTGCCGTACGTGATGAGGTACGGCTTGACCGCCTTGAACGCCTCGAAGAACGGCTCCATGTCGACCAGCAGGTCCTTGTGGACCGGCAGCCCCTTGATGGGCTCGACGGTGATCGTGGTCGGCTTGCCGCCCGCCGCCAGCAGGTCCTTCAGCAGCACCTTGCACGCCAGCCGGTTCACGCCGTTGATGCGCATGGCGTCCGAGCCGCAGATGCCGTGCGCGCACGACCGGCGGAACGTGAGCGTCCCGTCGAGGTACCACTTCACGTAGTGCAGCAGGTTCAGCACGCGGTCCGACGGCAGGGCCGGGATCTCGAACGAGTCCCAGCGCGGCTCGTCGTCGAACTCCGGGTTGAACCGGCGGACCTTCAGGGTGACGGTGATCGCGCCGTCCGGCACCGGGGGCTGGTTGCCGCGGGAGCCGGTGGACACTTCAGCGGTAGCGGTCATCAGTACTTGCGCTCCATCGGCTGGTACCGGGTGAACGTCACGGGCTTGTAGTCGAGCCTGATGTCGGCCAGCAAGCCGTCGCCCTGCTTGTAGTACATGCTGTGGCGCATGAAGTTCGTGTCGTCGCGGTTGGGGTAGTCCTCGCGCGCGTGGCCGCCGCGGGACTCCTTGCGCGCCAGCGCACCGACGACCAGGACCTCGGCCAGCTCCAGCAGGAAGCCCAGCTCGACGGCTTCCAGGAGGTCGGTGTTGAACCGCTTCCCCTTGTCCTGCACGGTGATCCGCTGGTACCGCTCCTTGAGCCCCTGCACGTCGTGCAGCGCCTGCTTGAGCGTGTCCTCGGTGCGGTACACCGACGCGTTGGCGTCCATGGTGGCCTGAAGCTCGGTGCGGATGTCCGCGACGCGCTCCTGGCCGTGCTCGGACAGCACCAGCGCGACCTGGGCCTCGACGGCCGCGGCGGGGTTCTCCGGCAGCTCGACGTGGTCGTGCGCCACCGCGTACTCGGCGGCGGCGATGCCCGCGCGGCGGCCGAACACGTTGATGTCCAGCAACGAGTTCGTGCCGAGCCGGTTCGCGCCGTGCACGGAGACGCACGCGCACTCGCCGGCCGCGTAGAGGCCGGGCACGACGCTGTCGTTGTCCCGCAACACCTCGCCGTGCACGTTGGTCGGGATGCCACCCATCGCGTAGTGCGCGGTCGGGTAGACCGGCACCGGCTCCTTCACCGGGTCGACCGCGAGGTAGGTGCGGGCGAACTCGGTGATGTCGGGCAGCTTGCTCTCCAGCACCTCGGCGCCCAGGTGCGTGCAGTCCAGCAGCACGTAGTCCTTGTTCGGACCGGCGCCGCGGCCTTCCAGCACCTCCAGCGCCATGGACCGGGCCACGATGTCGCGCGGCGCGAGGTCCTTGATGGTCGGCGCGTAGCGCTCCATGAACCGCTCGCCGGAGCCGTTGCGCAGGATCGCGCCCTCACCGCGCGCGCCCTCGGTGAGCAGGATGCCCAGGCCCGCGAGACCGGTCGGGTGGAACTGGTAGAACTCCATGTCCTCCAGCGGCAGGCCCTTGCGGAACACGATGCCCATGCCGTCGCCGGTCAGCGTGTGCGCGTTGGACGTGGTCTTGAAGACCTTGCCGAAGCCGCCGGTGGCGAACACCACGGACTTGGCCTGGAACACGTGGATCTCGCCGGTCGCCAGCTCGTAGGCCACCGCGCCGGTGCACACCGGGCCGTCGGCGGTCTCGGTCAGGCAGATGTCGAGCACGTAGAACTCGTTGAAGAACTCGATGCCGTGCTTGACGCAGTTCTGGTACAGCGTCTGCAGGATCATGTGGCCGGTGCGGTCGGCCGCGTAGCAGGCCCGGCGCACGGCCGCCTCGCCGTGGTTGCGGGTGTGGCCGCCGAACCGCCGCTGGTCGATCTTGCCCTCGGGCGTGCGGTTGAACGGCAGGCCCATCTTCTCCAGGTCGAGGACCGCGTCGATGGCCTCCTTCGCCATGATCTCGGCGGCGTCCTGGTCGACCAGGTAGTCACCGCCCTTGATCGTGTCGAAGGTGTGCCACTCCCAGTTGTCCTCCTCCACGTTCGCCAGCGCGGCGCACATGCCGCCCTGCGCGGCGCCCGTGTGGGAACGCGTGGGGTAGAGCTTGGTGAGCACCGCCGTGCGGGCGCGCTGGCCGGACTCGATCGCCGCGCGCATCCCGGCGCCACCCGCGCCGATGATGACGACGTCGTACTTGTGGAACTGCATGGCTTGAGTACTCCCCGCGGCGGGTCAGTCGGTGATGTTCGGGTCGAAGGTGAAGATCACGTACGTGCCGAGGCCGACGATCAGCACCATCGACACGAACAGCAGCACCTTCAGCCAGAACCGGGTCGCGTCCTTGCGGGCGTAGTCGTTGATCACGGTGCGCAGGCCGTTGCCGCCGTGGATCTGGGCCAGCCACAGCATCGCCAGGTCCCAGAACTGCCAGAACGGCGAGGCCCAGCGGCCCGCGACGAAGCCGAAGTTGATCCGGTGCACGCCGCCGTCGAGGATGTTCATGATGAACAGGTGCCCGAGCACCAGCACCACCAGCGCGAGACCCGAGATGCGCATGAACAGCCAGCTGTACAGCTCGAAGTTGTTGCGGCGGGCGGCGGGGCGGCGCGGCGAGCGCGGCTTGTCGAGGATCAGCGAATCGCTCATGATCAGTGACCCCCGCCGAACAGGTCGGTAATCGTGCGGACCATCATGAAGTAGACGCCGGGGACCATCACCAGCACCCAGACGACGAGCACCGCCCAGAGCATCTGCTTCTGGAAGCGCGCGCCCTTCTCCCAGAAGTCGACCAGCATCACCCGGATGCCGTTGAGCGCGTGGTAGAGCACCGCGCCGACGAGGCCGACCTCGAACAGGTTGACGACCGGGTTCTTGTAGGTCTCGATGACCTTGTCGTACGCGTCCGGCGACACCCGGACCAACGCGGTGTCCAGGACGTGCGCGAACAGGAAGAAGAACGTCAACACACCGGTGATGCGGTGGGCGACCCAGGACCACATGCCCAGGTCGCCGCGGTAGAGCGTTCCGCCCCCTCGAGAGGTGCCCGCCCGCTCGGGTGCGGTGGTGCCGGCCATGCGCAACGGCCTCCAGCGTCAGTGGTGGACTGGTCTCCGGGTACGTGGGTACGCGGACCTTGACCCTCGGATGCTAGTCCCGCCGGAGCCACCCGACCCAACGGCCCGACCCGTCTGTGAGCGACGAGACACCGGCCGTCCGCTGGATCGTTTCGCCTCACACCGCCGGTCGTCCGGGTGTGCGGCGCCGGTCACACGAACGAGTGACCGGCACCGTCTACTGCGGACTTCCCCGCCCTGGTCAGCGGGGTCGGTAGGTGGCCACGCCGTGCACCACGACGAGGTCGACGTGCACCTCCGACTGGACCGGTCCGGTGAACGGCGGCAGCCACAGCGGCTGCGGCACACCGGGCAGGTGGATGACCAGGTTCACACCCAACCGGGTCGCGATGAGACGCCCGGCGAGGTCGCGGGCGTTGCCCGCCCGCGCGTTCTCGGCCGGGTCCTTGAGCGACCAGTTCAGGTTCTCGACCAGCGCCCCGTACAGGTGGGCCTTGCGCATGGGGTGGGTGGCGGTGAACTCCGCCACCTGCTGCGCGTGGCCGATCGACGTGGTCACCACGTCCCGCCGCAGCGTCGCGGGTGGGACGTCGGCGGCCTGCCCGATCGCCGCGTACAGGCCACCCGGCGCCGGCGGCGGTGCCGTCGGCAGGATGTCGTCGGCGGTGATCCGCAGGTGCCGCAGGGCCTCGTCGACGTGCGACGGCGGGAGCGCGGGGATCGCGCCGGCCGGGGCGCCGGCGGTGTCCGGCGTGGACGGTGCGCCGCCGGGCGTCCGCTGGTCGGGGGCGGTGTGGGTCGGCGGTGCCGGCAGGGGCGGCGGCACCGGCTGGAGCGGCGGAGGGGGCGGGGGCTGCGGGGTGGCGGACCCCGGGTCGGTGAACCCCGGGTCGGTGAATGCCGGCGAGGTGATCGTCGAGGGCGCGGACGCCGGTGAGGTGGTCCCCGAGGGTGCGGACGCCGGTGAGGTGGTGTCCAGGGGTGCGGACGCCGGTGAGGTGGTGTCCAGGGGTGCGGACGCCGGTGAGGTGGTGTCCAGGAGTGCGGACGCCGGTGAGGTGGTGTCCAGGGGTGCGGACGCCGGTGAGGTGGTGTCCAGGGGAGCGGAGGCCGGCGGGGTGGCTCCCGGAGGTGCGGAGGCCGGTGAGGTGGTCCCCGAGGGTGCGGACACCGGTGACGTGGTGTCCAAGGGTGGGGACGCCGGCGGGGTGGCTCCCGGAGGTGCGGAGGCCGGGGAGGTGGTCGAGCCCGGCGCGGGAGGGGCGGGCGGTGCGGGTGGCGGGGGTGGCGGGGTGTTGAAGGTGTCGATCCGCTGGTCCACCACGCGCTTGGCGTCCCACCAGGCCTGCTGCCGGGCGTCCGCCTCGGTCCGCTTGGCGTTCAGCTCCACCTCGACCGCCTTGATGCGGGCCTCCTGCGCGGCGCGGGCGGCGACGAGCTCGTCGTGCCGCTTCTGCGCCTCGTCGCGGGCCTTGGCGGCGTCGCGCACGACCTTCGCCTGGTCACGGAGGGTGCGGTCGGCCGCGGTGAGCCTGCCGTCTGCGGTGGTGTAGCCCTCCCGGGCTTGGCGCAGGGCGTCGTTCGTCGCGGTCAGGTTGTCGTTGGCCTTGGTGACGGCGTCCCGGGCGTCCTGCTGGGCCTTCAGGTTCGCCTGGTGCTGCTCCTGCGCGTCACCGAGCTCCGCCACCAGGCCGTCGACCTCGGACTGCACGTCGCCACGGGCGGTGCGGGCCCGGTCGACCGCGTCCTGGAGGTCCCGCTCGACCGCCGGGTCCACCGGCGGTGCGCCCTCGGCGGGCGGTGGCGCGGACCGGTGGGCGGCCAGCTCCCGCTCGGCGGTCAGGAGGGCGTCGTCCGCCGCGGTCAGCCGGTCGCGGGTGGCGTCCAGCCGTTCCTCGACGTCGGTGACGGCGTCGGCGCTGTCCGCGACGTCACCCGTCCGGTCGCGGAGGGCGTCGTTCGCGGTCAGGACCGCGGCCTCCAGCGACGGCACCTTGCCGCCGAGGTCCCTGACCTGCGCCTCGGCCTCCTTCACGGCCCCGCGGGCGTCTTCGACGTCGGTGGTGAGGCCCTCGACCTTGCCGGTCTCGGTGAGGTGGGCCTCGACCGCGCCGTTGAGCCCGAGCTGGACGTCGGTGACCGCGTCGTCGGTCCTGGCCAGCTCGGCCGCCACCTGGTTGATGGTGTCCTGCGCGTCGTGGCGGGCCTTATCGACGGCGATCTCCGCGTCCCGCCACGCCTTCGCGGCGGCCTTCACGTCGTTCTGGGCCTCGCTGAGCGCCGGGTCGAACGGGCGGCCGAGCACGGCCTCCGCCTCGGGCGCGGGCATCCGCACCGCGGTCGAGCCGGGCACCGCGAGGTCCACCACGCCGGTCCTGCCGCCGATGGTGGCGACGACCCGGTACTCGACGTCGAACTCGACCAGCCCGGACCGGCCCTGCGGCTTGAGGTTGTTGACCTTGTTGTCGGTCGCGCCGCCGGAGACGGCCTGCGAGTCCTCGGCCGCGTGCCGGACCTCGACGCCGCCGGTGCCGAAGTTGACCGTGTCCTTCGGGTCGCCGTGCTGCTTCACGCCCGCGCTGCCGGTCGCCAGGCCGAGCGACACGTCGGCGTTCTCGCTGACCTTCGCCTCACCGCTGGTCGTGCTCACGGTGGACCGCGGGTTCTCCAGGTTCACGCCGTCGCTCAGCGCGCCCAGCCGCGGGTTGACCAGCTTCGCGTAGACCTTGACGTCCGCGTGCTGCCCGAACGTCAGCGCGGCCTCGTGCAGACCGGGCACGTCCAGCGGCCCGTCGAGCATCCCGGGCAGGCTCGGCTGGAGGTTCTCCGAGCTCAACGTGGACAGCAGCGTGTTCAGCGACCCGGTGCCCTTGCCGGTGATGCCCTGGTTCGCGCCCGCCTCGGTCAACGCGCGCAGCGCCGCTTCCCGCAGGTCCTTCACGCCGCGCAGGTTCTCCACCGACGCGCTGGGCGGGAGGGTCGCCGGGTGGTCCGCCTGCTGCCACGCCCGCGCGGCCTCCGGCGTGCCGAACTCGGGCCCGCGCCTGATCGCCGCCGCCATGTACGGCTGGGCGGGTGCGGCGCCGCCGTCGACCCGCTGGTTGTCGGCGTGCAGCCGCACGACCAGGTCCTGCGGCGGGCTGGTCCTCGACGCGACGACCTCGGTGCCCTTCTCCACCACCAGTTCGAACTCGACCGGCACGGTGTACTTCGCCGCCGGGCCGCCGCCCGCGCGCAGGTGGCTGAACTGCCGGGTGGTGGCGTCGGTGACCGTGCTGCTCTTCGCGTGGTTGAAGCCCGCGGACGCGACCACGCCCGCCGTGCCGGACACGTTCGGGTTCGCGCTGCCCGGCTGGGCCAGGCCGGGCGCCTTGATCCCGGCACCCCACCCCGTGCCGCGGCCCTGACCCGCGGTGACCTTCTCCGAGCCGGCGATGGTGTGCTCCACGTCGACGCCGTCGTTGACGACCCGGTCGAACCGCGGGGTGCCCGCCTTGGCCCTCAGCGTGACCTGGAACGAGTCCTTGCCGAACGTGCCCGGCTGGTGCACCAGCAGCGGCACGCCGCCGTCCAGGGCGCTGTCGATCATCGCCTTGACGCTCGTCGGGGAGCTGAAGTCGACCAGGCGCTGGAGGTTGTTCATCGAGTCCCGCAGCACCGAGTCGGGCACCAGCGGGTCACCGAACCGCTTGCCGGTCTTCCGGTTCACGTCCGCGATCAGGTCGGTCACCACGCCGGTCAGGTCCGGCACCCCCTCGACGGCGGACAGGCCGAGCGAGCCGGGCTCACCGACGGCCAGCGTCCGCGGCGGGGCCATGGTCGGGAACGCGGGCGGCGCGACGTCCGGCTTGACGTCGGGCAGCAGGCCCATCTCGCGGGCCACGTCCTCGCTGACCCGCACGAACACCGACTTCGGCAGCTTCACGGTCGCGCCCTCGGCGCGCGGCGTGCCGCCGTGGAACACGTTGCCCGCCCGGCTCTCGCCGACGATCGTCACGTCCGCGTCCAGCTGCACCAGCACGGTCCGCGCGGCGGGCGGCGTCACGACGTTGCGGTCGACGCTGCCACCGACCTCCCGCGCCTGCGACTTCGAGTCCGACCACGGCGTGTACTTGCCGGTCACGGCCACGCCGCCGGCGCCGCTGGGCGGGGTCGGGTCGCCGGCGGGCGGCGGGGTGGTGTTCGGCTTGACCGGCACGTTGATGCCGGCGGTGAGGTCGACCGACCGGTTGACCGAGGTGGCGTCACCGGCCTTGTAGCCGCCGGTCACCGCGTTCTCGGTGCCGGTGTCGTCGGAGATCGAGACCAGCTTGGGGTTGCCGAGCGTCATCGACATGCCGACCGAGCCGGTGCGGTCCGTGACGCGCCGGTCGTAGCGCAGGGCCTGCTCCTGCATGCCGGTCTCGACGAGCTTGCGCAGGTTCGCCTTGATGTTCTCCGGGCTGAACATGCGGTCGACCTGGTTGCGCGCCTCGGTGCCGGGCACGGTCAGCGCCGAGTCGCCGTTCGCCGCCCGGTTGAGCGCGTCGATCGCCTGGTCGCGCAGCGCCTCGGTGTTCGCCACCGCCTCGACGTGCAGGAACTCCGGCGACTTCGCCTCGGGCCGGGTGGTGAGCAGCTCCTTGACGGTCGGCGCGTCGGTCAGCCGGGTGACGACCGGGTCACCGGGCCGGAACCCGGACGGGTCGACCTTCATCGCGGAGCCGTCGGACACCCACAGGTTCACCTTGCCGTGGATGAGCGGCAGGACCTCCGGGTTGTCCCGCGCGGTCGGGTCGAGCGAGGCGCCGACCGTGCGGGCCACCACCCGCGGCTGCGGCGCGTGCTGCCCCGGCTTGTCCGGCGTCAACCGCCGCACCCACGACCGGGGCCGGGTGAACGTGGTGATCTCGACCTCGAACTCCACGTCGCCCGCGAACACCTGGGCGTTCGGGCTGCCGACGTTCAGCGCGGTGCTGTTGACGGTGGGGCCGCCGGTGTTCTTCGTCGTCCACGAGTGGTTGTACTTCGCGCCGACCTGCGGGGTGGGGGTCACCACGGCCACGTCGGTCTTGCCCGGGATGACGACCTTGCCCTCGACGCCGCCGCTCCAGCCCTTGGTGGTGGCGGTGGCGCTGTCCAGCTTCGGGCCGCTGGACGACGAGCCGCGCACGTTGCGCGCGTCGGCCTGCCCGAGGTGGGTGGGGTTGGCGACCTTCGCCTTGACCTTGATGTTGACGTAGGTGTCGGTGGTGGCGTCGGAGTTCCTCAGCTGCACCTGGACGCCCGGTCCGAGCAGGCTGTCCATGTTCGACTTCAGCGCGGTCGGTGAGAGCTGGTTGAGCTTGCGCTGGTTGGCCAGCTGCCGCGCCACGTCCGCGAAGCCCTTGCCCCGGCCGCTGCGCGGGTCGGCGTTCGGGTCGTTCCAGGTCGGGAGGAAGCCCTCCAGGCCCTTCACGTTCCGCAGCGCCGCCTCCACCTGCGGCTGCACCCGGCTGGCCGGCTCGAAGTCACCGACCTTCGCGTTGCCCGCGGCGATCGCGCCGTCCAGGTACGGCGGCGCCCACCGAGGCTGGGCCGTCGGCTGGGCGATGCCGGTGGGCGTGCCCTCGGGCACGGGCAGGTTCAGCGCCGCCGCCTCCGGCGTGCCCAGCCGCACGTAGGCCGTCACCGGGATGGTGACGTTGTCCCCGCTGGGGGTGCGGACCTCGACGTCGGCGGTCACCTTGTACAGGCCGGTCCGGCCCTTGAGCTGGATGCCGGTGCGGTTGGTGGTGTTCGTGCCCGCGTTGGAGGACTCCGCGGTGCGGGCCGAGTAGCCCAGGGTCGCGCCGACCTGGCCGGCGACCTGGCCCGGCACGCCGACGTTGCCGCCGAACCCACCGGTGGCGTCGAACCCGGTCTTGGTCGTCGCGGTGACGCCCGTGCTGCTCGCGGTGGACTCGTGCAGGCGGAGCTGGGCGGAGTCGTGCACGCCGACGAGCTCGGCGGTGTGCAGGGTCGCGCGCATCTGGACCGCCGAGCCCTTGCTCGCGTGCGGGCTGATCAGGTCCGGCGACGTCACCCAACCGGTGAGCATCGCGCCGAGGTTGTCGCGGATCGTGCCGGGGCTCAGGAACGTCTGGAGCGCGGCCCGGCCCGGTGCGCCGACCTTGGTGATGGACGGGTGCAGCTTGGCCGCCACGTCGGTGAACGCCTTGCCGGGGTCGGTGACCGTGACGGCCTCCGGCACCGGGTGCTCGATCCGCGCGCCCCAGTCGCCGGCGGGCGGGTTCGGGTTCGGGGCGGTGGTCGGGTTCGACTCCACGATCGTGGTGAGGTCGTCCGGGATCTGGAGCGTGACGCCGACCGGGCCGGTGGCGTCGGTGGCCACGGTGATCGGCGGCCGGGCGTTGCCGTGCGCGTCGGTGAGCGTGACCTGGTAGCTGACCGGCACCTCGGCCCGCGTCGAGAACTCGCCGGAGCGGATGATCCGCTGGTCCACCGCGGACGTCGAGGTGGCGTTGGCCGTGGCCGGGGTGGCGAGCTGGGCCTTGCCGCCGAGCGAGCCGTACGGCCCGACCGCGGTGCCCGCCGTGACCGAGCCGCCGATGTCGTTGGCGGTGGCCAGGGTGTTGGTGGTGGACGTGCTGGTGCCGCCCTGCGCGGTCATGTCCACCTTGGTGTTGGTGGACGGCGTGGTGATCGCGGTGTTCGGGTCGGCGGGCGGCAGCATGGTGGCGCGCACGTTGGCCTCGAACCAGGCGCCGCCGATCTTGACCTGGAAGTCGCGGCCGTGGCCGAGGAACGACTCGAAGTCGGTGGTCAGCGCGGTCTCGACGCGGGCGGCGTCGGCCGGCGCGAGGCCGTGGACCGCGGCGGTGACCTTCGGTGCGCCCTGCACGTCGACCGGGGCGATCGAGCCGAGGGCCTGGTTCTGCTGGAAGAAGCCCGGCAGGTTCCTGGTGGGCAGCACCTGCGCCGGTGCGGGCGGTGCGAGCGTGGCCAGGGGGATGACCGGGTTCGGCGTGGGTCGGCTGAACGGCAGGCGTGGCGCGGGGCGCGTCCGGGTGCGGTTGTCGACGCTCCGCGTGGTCGTGTCCGGTGCGGGGGTCGGCGGGGCGGGACGGGTTCCGGTCTGCCGGGCGGCGCCGAAGTAGTCGTCCAGCATGTCCTGGAAAGCCTTGGGGGCGCTGAACTTGTCCCACTTGCCGCGGGTCCGGTCGAACTCCTTGTCGAGCGCGTCGATGTTGTCCTGGTACCGCACGCGCCCGTCGGGGAACTGGTTGTACTGCGGTGTCTGGCCGAGGCGTTCGGAGAGCGCGTCGGTGACGCGGCGGGCCAGGAGTTCGGTGGTGGCTTCGTCGGGGTTGATGTTGGCGCTGTAGACACCGCCTTCGCCGGCGCGGTGGGCGAACGTCTGGTGGCTCCCGTTCGAGTGGACGTGCATGAACTCGTGGGTGAGCAGGTGCCGGATGGCGCCGGCCTTGCGCGTCGGGTCGGTGGTGAGGCCGTCGAGGTGGTCGGTGTTGAGCAGCACGTGCCCGTTGATCGCCCGGGCCGGGTTGGTGCGGGTGCTGTCGACCAGTGCCTCGCGTTGCGCGGTGACGTCGCCGTGGGGTCCGACCTTGGCTTGGACGACGCCGTCGAGCAGTGCTTCGAGGCGTGCGACGGCCGTGGGGTCGTTGTTGTTGAGGCGGGTCAGGAAGTCGGGGGACAGGATTTCGGTGCGGACGGCGTCCGGGTCGATGCCCTGGCCGTTGAGCTGGTCGGTGGTGACGTCCGACTCGCTGCGGTCGTGCGTGTTGAGGGCCGCGTCGAGCTCCTGCTGGACGGCGAAGTGCTTGGCGAACGTGTCCTGGTCCAGTCGCACGACCAGGTCGGGGTTCACGGTCGGTGCCTTGGTGATGCCGTGCGTGTCGGCCAGGGTGCCGAACAGCGCGTCGAGCCCGGCTTGGACCTGCGCGATGTCGACCTGGACGCCCGCGATGTCCAGCGGTGCCGGGGTGATGTGCTGCGGCAGCCGGTTGAGGATGCCGTCCTTGAGCGCGGTGTCCCGCTGGTTCGAGAACGGGCCCGCCGGCGCGGCGGGCGTGCTCGTCTGCGGCAGGTGCAGCGGCGGTGCCGGGGGCCCGGCGGGCGGCGGGGGTGCCGGAGGTCCGGGCGGCGGCGGTGGCGGGGGTGCGTCGGTCTGCTGCGCGGGATCCGTCGACGGTGCGCGACGTGAACCACCGGACGGACCGGCGGGTTCGGTGACGCCGAAGTAGTCGTTCAGCATCGTCTGGAACGTGGCCTGGGAGTCGAACTTGTCCCAGGGGCGACGGGCCTTGTCGAACTCGTTGTTCAGCGCGTCGACGTTGGTCTGGTAGCGGGCTTTGCCGTCGGGGAACTGGTTGTACTGCGGAGTTTGACCGAGCCGTTCGGACAGTGCGTCGGTGACGCGGCGGGCGAGGAGTTCGGTGGTGGCTTCGTCGGGGTTGATGTTGGTGTTGAAGACCCCGCCCTCGCCTGCGCGGTGCGCGAACGTCTGATGGCTGCCGTTCGAGTGCACGTGCATGAACTCGTGCGTCAGCAGGTGCCGGATGGCGTCGGCCTTGCGCGTCGGGTCGGTGGTGAGGCCGTCGAGGTGGTCGGTGTTCAGCAGGACGTGCCCGTTGATCGCCCGAGCCGGGTTGGTGCGGCTGTTGTTGATCAGAGCTTCGCGCTGGGAGCCGATGTCCGCGGCAGTGCCGAACTTCGCCTGGACGACGCCGTCGAGCAGGGTGTCGAGGCGTGCCACGGCGTTGGGGTCGTTGTTGTTCAGGCGGGACAGGAAGTCCGGCGACAGGATTTCGGTGCGGACGGCGTCCGGGTCGATGCCCTGGCCGTTGAGCTGGTCGGTGGTGACGTCCGACTCGCTGCGGTCGTGCGTGTTGAGCGCGGCGTCCAGCTCCTGTTGCACGGCGAAGTGCTTGGCGAACGTGTGCTGGTCGAGCTGCACGACCAGGTCGGGGTTCACGGTGGGGGTCTTGGTGATGCCGTGCGTGTCCGCGAGCGTGCCGAACAGCGCGTCGAGCCCGGCCTGGACCTGGCCGAGGTCGACCTGGACGTCCGCGATCCGCACCGGCACGGGGGTGATGGTCTCCGGCAGGCGGCTGAGGACGCCGTCCTTCAGCTCGGCGTCCCGGCGCTGCGAGAACGGTGCCGTGGGCGCGTTCGCCTGCGGTGCGCCGGGCACCGTCCCGCCGGGCGGCGGGGGTGCGGGCGGACCGGACGGCGCCGGTGGCACCGCCGCGCCGGGCGGGGGCGGAGGTGCCGGGGGTCCGGGCGGTGGCGGCACGGCGGTCGGTGGCGCGGGGGGAGGTGGCGGTGGAGCGGGAGGGCCGACGGGGCGGGTGTCGGCGCGGGTGCCGTACTCGGGCAGGCGCGGCGGCGGGGCCTGGATCGGTGAGGCCGGGTCGGTCAGCGTGGCGTGGTCGGTCGACGGCACCATCACCTGGCTGTCGGTGGTGCGCTCGATCTGCCACAGGTGCCGCGGCTTGATCGACGGTTCGAAGTGCACCCGGGCACCCATCAGGCCGTCGTCGTCCACCACGAGGTTGGACTGGGTGTGGCCGGGCGGCAGGGGCTTGCCGTCGCTGTTGAAGATGCGGGCGTCCGGTCCGGCGGAGTCCTTGTACTCGTCGGGCAGGCCGAAGTAGTGCGCGATCTCGTGGGCCAGCACGTTCGACGAGGTGTCCTTGCCCCAGTTGAGCTGGTCCGCGTCCTTGGCACCGGTGACGTCGACCGTGGTGTGCGCCTGCGCCGGGTCGTCGACGAACTCGACCCTCGCCTGGAACCGGTCACCGGACGGCAGCCCGTACCCCTTGTTGAGCAGGGTGTCGACGCCGTCGGTGGCCCTCTGCCGCACCGCGTCCACGTCGGCCTGCGTGACGCCCTTGCCGAGGTTGAGGTGCACCTTGAGCGTGTACTCCTTGACCCACTGGCCGGGCGCCACCTCCATCCGGCGCACGTCGTGCTTGATGAGGCCGGTGAGGGAGTCGATGCGGTTCGGCGTGCTCGACCGCTGCACATCGGCCACCTGCGTGTCCACCGTGCGCACGGCCGCCTTGTCCCGCAGTTGGTCGAGGTTCGTCGGGGGGCGCGTGCCCTTCGGGTCGAACCAGTCCGCGCTGGTCGCGGTGCTGTGCCGCCAGGACTCGTCGGTGATGGGGTCCTTGCCCCTGGCGGGCGGGGCGTCGACGTCGGCGGGGGCGGCGGGAGCCTCGGTGGCCGGGGCCGGCGGTGCTTGGCGCGTGCCCGGCGCGTTCTGGCCGAAGTAGTCGTCCAACATGCCCTGGAAGGCCTTCGGGGCGTTGAACTTGTCCCAGGCGCGGCGCGTCTTGTCGAACTCGTTGTTCAGCGCGTCGACGTTGGTCTGGTAGCGGGCATTGCCGTCGGGGAACTGGTTGTACTGCGGGGTCTGGCCGAGGCGTTCGGACAGCGCGTCCGTGATCCGGCGGGCCAGCAGTTCCGTCGTGGCTTCGTCGGGGTTGATGTTGGTGTTGAAGACCCCGCCCTCGCCGGCGCGGTGGGCGAAGGTCTGCTCGCTGCCGACCGAGTGGACGTGCATGAACTCGTGGGTCAACAGGTGGCGGATGGCGTCGGCCTTGCGCGTCGGGTCGGTGGTCAGGTCGTTGAGGTGGTCGGTGTTGAGCAGCACGTGCCCGTTGATCGCGCGGGCCGGGTTGGTGCGGCTGTTCTCGACCATGGCGTCCCGCTGCGCGGTGATGTCGCCGTGGGGGCCGACCTTGGCTCGGACGACGCCGTCGAGCAGTGCTTCGAGACGTGCCACGGCGTTGGGGTCGTTGTTGTTCAGCCGGGACAGGAAGTCCGGCGACAGGATCTCGGCGCGGACGGCGTCCGGGTCGATGCCCTGGCCGTTGAGCTGGTCGACGGTGACGTCCGACTCGCCGCGGTCGGTGGTCTTCAGCGCCGCGTCCAGCTCCTGCTGCACGGCGAAGTGCTTGGCGAACGTGTGCTGGTCGAGCTGCACGACCAGGTCGGGGTTCACGGTGGGGGTCTTGGTGATGCCGTGCGTGTCCGCGAGCGTGCCGAACAGCGCGTCGAAACCGGCCTGGACCTGGGCGATGTCCACTTGGACGCCCGCGATGTCCAGCGGTGCCGGGGTGATGTGCTGCGGCAGCCGGTCGAGGATGCCGTCCTTGAGCGCGGTGTCCCGCTGGTTCGAGAACGGGGCCGCCGGCGTGGGTGCGCTCGCCTGCGGCACACCGGGGGGCGGCGGGGCCGGAACTCCGGGCGGTGGCGGCGGAGGCGCCTGGAACCCCGGACCACCCGGCGGTGGGGGCGGAGGTGCCTGGAACCCGGGGACGCCCGGCGGTGGCGGTGGCGGCGGGGGTGCGTCGGTCTGCTGGGGGGAGGTCGACGGTGCGCGACGTGTTCCGCCGGACGGGCCGGCGGGTTGGGTGACGCCGAAGTAGTCGTTCAGCATCGTCTGGAAGGTGGCCTGGGAGTCGAACTTGTCCCAGGGGCGGCGCGTCTTGTCGAACTCGTTGTTGAGTGCGTCGACGTTGGTCTGGTAGCGGGCTTTGCCGTTGGGGAACTGGTTGTACTGCGGGGTCTGGCCGAGCCGTTCGGAGAGCGCGTCGGTGACGCGGCGGGCGAGGAGTTCGGTGGTGGCTTCGTCGGGGTTGATGTTGGTGTTGAAGACCCCGCCCTCGCCGGCGCGGTGGGAGAACGTCTGGTGGCTGCCGTTCGAGTGGACGTGCATGAACTCGTGGGTCAGCAGGTGCCGGATCGCGTCGGCCTTGCGGGTGGGGTCGGTGGTGAGGTCGTCGAGGTGGTTGGTGTTGAGCAGGACGTGCCCGTTGATCGCGCGGGCCGGGTTGGTGCGGCTGTTCTCGATCAGGGCGTTCCGCTGCGCGTCGAGGTTCGCGTCGGAACCGGACTTGGCCCGGACGACGCCGTCGAGCAGGGCGTCGAGCTCCGCGACGGCGTTGGGGTCGTTGTTGTTCAGCCGACGCAGGAAGTCGGGCCCGAGGATCCGGTCGCGGACGGCGTCCGGGTCGATGCCCTGACCCTTGAGCTGCTCGGTGGTGACGTCGGTCTCGCCGCGGTCGGTGGTCTTCAGCGCGGCGTCCAGCTCCTGTTGCACGGCGAAGTGCTTGGCGAACGTGTGCTGGTCGAGCTGCACCACCAGGTCGGGGTTGACGTCGGGGACCTTGGTGATGCCGTGGGTGTCGGCCAGGGTGCCGAACAGCGCGTCGATCCCAGCCCGGACCTGGCCGATGTCGACCTGCACGCCCGCGACGTCCAGCGGCGCCGGGGTGATCTGCGCCGGCAACCGGTCCAGGATGCCGTTCTTCAGGTCGGCGTCCCGGCGCTGCGAGAACGGCGCGGTGGGCGCGTTCACCTGCGGTGCGCCCGGTGCCGGTGGCGCGGGGGGTGCGCCGGGTGCCGGAGGTGCGCCCGGCGGTGGCGGAGGGGGTACCGCCGCGCCGGGCGGGGGCGGAGGTGCCGGCGGGCCGGGCGGTGCCGGGGGTGGCGGCGGCCCGGCGTGCTGCGCGGGGGTCACCGCAGGTCCCGGGGGTGCGGGAGGTGCCGGCGGCGGGGGCGGCGGGGGCGGCCCGGCGGGTCGGGTGTCGGGACGGGTGCCGAACTCGGGCGGGCGCGGCGGCGGGGTCTGGGTCGGTGAGGCCGGGTCGTGCAGCGTCGTGTGGCCCGTGTCGGGCACCATCACCTGGCTGTCGGTGGTGCGCTCGATCTGCCACAGGTGCCGCGGCTTGATCGACGGGTCGTTGTGCACCCCGGTGCCCATCAGGCCGTCGTCGTTCACGACCAGGTTGGACTGGGTGTGGCCGGGCGGCAGCGGTTTGCCGTCGCTGTTGAAGATCCGGGCGTCCGGACCCGCGGAGTCCTTGTACTCGTCGGGCAGGCCGAAGTAGTGCGCGACCTCGTGGGCCAGCACGTTCGGTGAGGTCTGCGTGCCCCAGTTGAGCTGGTCCGCGTCCTTGGCGCCGGTGACGTCGACCGTGGTGTGGGCCTGGGCGGGGTCGTCGACGAACTCGACCCTGGCGTGGAACTGGTCGCCGGAGGGCAGCCGGTAACCCTTGTTCAGCAATCGGTCTACGCCCTCGGTGGTCTTCTGCCGCACGGCGTCCACATCGGACTGCGTGACGCCGTCGCCGGGGTTGAGATGCACCTTGAGCGTGTACTCCTTGACCCAGCTCCCGGGTGCCACCTCCATCCGGCGCACGTCGTGCTTGATGAGGCCGGTGAGGGAGTCGATGCGGTTCGGCGTGCTCGACCGCTGCACGTCGGCCACCTGCGTGTCGACCGTGCGCACGGCCGCCTTGTCCCGCACCGCGTCCCACAGCGCCGACGGCTTCGGGTCCTTCGGGTCGGACCAGTCGGAGCCGGTCGCCGTGCTGTGCCGCCAGGACTCGTCGGCGGCGACGTCCTTGCCCTTGCCGGGCGGCACGTCGGCGTCCCGCGTCGGAGGGGCGTCCGTGCCCGGCGCGTCGGCGTTGGGGGTGTCCGGGTTCGAGCCTGCCGGTCCGGGCGGGTTGGTGCCGGGTGGGTTGGTGCCGGGCAGGTTGGCGTCGGGACCGCCGGGGGGAGCGGAGCGCGTGGACGTCGAGGGCCCGTCGGGCGTGTCGAGCTGGTCGCTGCTCAGCTCGGTGACCCACTCCAGCCCGGACCACTGGTTCTTGATCGTCGGGTCGAACAGGGCCGAGAAGTCCGACGGCTGCACGAGCGGCCTGAGCTGGGTCGAGCCCTCCGGCTGGAAGCCGAGGTCGAGCGTGTGCATCGAGTACCGGCCGAGGAGCCCGTCGACGGGGGCCATGAACGGCACCGGCGAGTCGTTCAGCACGGTCGGGCCGGAGATGTCGGCCGCGAGGTTCTTCAGCTGACCGTTGAAGGTCGCCGGCGGCACCTGCTTCTGCAGGGACGTGTACTTCTGCGGGATGGTGTCCGCGAACGCCCGGATGAAGTCCGAGTTCGGCGGGGCGACCAGGAAGTTGTTGTTGAGCGAGCCCTTGTCGTAGCGGCCGTTCGCCGCGTCGGTCACGTGCTGCGGCGTGATCGGGGTGTCGGGGGCGAGGCCCAGCTCGTTGCGGATGCTGCCCTCGTCGCGCAGGCGCGGTGCGAACAGCGGGACGTCGCCCTGCTGCATCCGCATGTCGCCCATGTCGGCCAGGGACACCGTGCCGGGGCGGATGTCGACGTCCGCGTACACGCCGCCGTGCTTGGCCAGGATCGCGTAGCGGGCGATGTCGGAGGCGAGGTTGTACGCGCCGACCTTGTCCGACTGGGCCTTCGTGTAGATCTCCGCGAGCGTCGGCTTCGGGGTGGCGGCGCGGCTCTCGACGTCCCGGGAGAGCTGCTGCACCTCGGTCTTGGTGTCGGTGTTGATCTCGACGCCGGCGTCGCGCAGCTGCTGCACCACCGCCGGGTCCCACTTCGCCGCGCCCTTGTCGGTCCAGAGGGTGACCTGCCAGTCGCCGTTGGTCTCCCGCGCCTTGGCGGCCCAGTCGAGCATGTTCTGGACCGCGCCGTCCTTCGGCGTGTTGCCGAACCAGACGAAGTTCACCTGCTTGGGCACGTCGACCGGCGCGGGGCCGGGGTTGGCGGCCACCTCCTGGTCGAAGTGCGCGGACAGCTCGGCGTGCTTGTCCGTGCCCTGCAACCGGTTGAGCAGGACGCGGGCGCGGAACGGCTTCCCGTCCACCACGGCCTGCGTGACGTGCTGCTTGAGGGTGTCCACGTCGACCGACGCCAGGTCCGCGTTGGGTCGCAGCACCGGTGCCATCGGGCTCGGCGTGGTGACCGTGGGCATCGGCGGGGGTGTCGGGTTGGCCGAGGCGGGTGGGGCGGACTGGAACAGGCGGCCGATGTTGCGGATGTTGCCGAGCCACCGGGGGACGCGCGTGGTCGGTGCCGGCTGCGGGCCGCTGGGGGCGCGGGTGCCGAACTGGAACGGGCGCGCGGCGGGGTTGCCCACGGCCACGACGACCACGGGAGTGATGCCGGAGGTCGTGACGGGCGGCGCGAGGCTCGCCGGCGTCGGGGCCAGTGGTCCGGAGGCGGGCGGTGCCGAGGTGGGCGGCGCGGCCGGTGGTGCGGCCGGGGGCGCGTTGGTGGTGGGTGCGTTGGTGGTCGGTGCGTTCGTGGGCGGGGCGTTGTTGGTGGGCTGCGCCGGGGGTGCCTGCGCTCCGCCGAGCGGGTCTCCGCGCACCGCATGGCGGTCTCCGAACGTCCTGACGGCGTGACGATCGTCAACGACGCCTACAACGCCAA
>NZ_JBFAAX010000085.1:0-18287 GCF_040639995.1 Actinosynnema sp. NPDC023658
CAGGTACCCCGAGTTGAACGCTCAGGACAGCCGGCTGGGTGTTCTGAGCGCTCAACATGGGTGTTCTGAACGTAGGACACGCGCGACACGGGCGTAGGACACGCGCGGTTGTCAGGGTCAGGCGAGGGAGTGGCGGACCTGGTACGGGGGGATCGAGTTGCCGACCAGGGCCAGGTCGTCGATCGTCTCCGGCTGGTAGCCGCACTCGGGCAGGCGCTCGACCATCAACGCGGTCGGGTCGGCCACCTCGTCTGCCCGCCCGAACAGGTACGCCCACTCGTGCTCGTCCGAGCCGTAGTAGGCGACCGTGCCGAACACCTCGTTGAACCGCTGCCACATGCGGGTCAGCGTGGTGTTGCGCCACATCGTCTGGCAGCCCGCCTGCGACACCACGACGCCACCCGGCGTGAGCAGCGCCTTGCACATGGCCAGGAACTCCTCGCCGTACAGGCGGTTGTGCTGCGCCTCCTCCTCGCGCTCGTCCGGCAGGTCCACCAGGACGATGTCGTAGCGCTCGGAGGTGGTGCGGATGTACTCGTAACCGTCGATGTACCGCACGCGGATCGGGCCCTCGCCCTTCTCCGCCAACGCCAGCTCGTCGAGCGTGTACCCGTACGGCAGGTGCTCGGCGCACAGCCGCACGGCCTGCGAGTCGATGTCGATGTGGTCGACCACCGAAGCGCCGGCCGCCACCGCCATCTGGCACACCACGCCCTCGGACGACCCGATGACCAGCACCCGGTCGACGCGGTCGGCCAGCAGCAGCGCCGGGACCATCAGCGCCTCGTGGTAGGTCAACTGGCTGAACTCGGTGCTCTGCCGGTCGTCGTCGCAGAACAGCGACAACCCCTGGGCGGTGCGGGCGATCACCAGGTGCTGGAACTCGGTCCGGGTGTCTACCACGACCTCCGACACGTCCCAGTGCCTGGTCATACCGGCCGCGAGCGGTTCGCGGATCAAGACGCCTTCTCCTCACCGACGAGCGCGGGGACGCGGTGGCCCCGGCTGATCATGTCCGTCCGTGCCGACACAGCCCCCAGCGCCTCGGCCAGCAACTGCACCGCGAGCGCGGGCTTGGCGCGCGTGCCGCAGGTGAACACGTCCACGAACACGGCACCGACTTCCGGGTACGTGTGGATGGACGCGTGCGACTCCGACAACAGGGCCAGCACGGTGACCCCTTGCGGCTCGAACTGCTTGGAGACCACCTCCAACACCGTGGCATCAGCCTGGGTGAGCGCCTCGCCGAGCGCGTGTCGCAGGAACTGCTCGTCATCCAGCAGTTCCGGGCTCACGCCTTCCAGCTCAGCGAGCACGTGCTGTCCTGCGAACAAGCCAACCGGCTCGGATTCGCACGGGAGTTCGGACATCAATCACTCCAAACATCTTCAGGAGGGGGTACTTCAGCGGACAGGCGGGGGCGTGCTCATCGCACGCAGTGGGTGGCCAGCGGCGGGAAGCCGTTGAACGCCACCGAGGAGTAGCTGGCCGTGTAGGCGCCCGCTCCGAGCAGGTCGACGTGGTCGCCCGCGCGCAGGTCCAGCGGCAGCTCGTAACACGTGTTCTGGTACAGCACGTCGTCCGCGTCGCACGTCGGACCGGCCAGCACGACCGGACCGACGGGCACCCCGTCCAACGGCACGCCGTCCCGGCTGGGCACCAGCGGGTAGGCGATGGCCTCGCCCTCGGTCTCGGCGAGGCCGCCGTAGCGGCCGATGTCGAGGAACACCCAACGGCGTTCGTCCGAATAGGACTTGCGTGACACCAGCACCACTTCCGACCGGATCACGCCCGACTCGGCCACGATAGCGCGTCCCGGCTCGATCATCACCTCGGGAGCGAAGCCGCCGAAGTGGCGGGCGATCGAGCCGGTGATGGCCGCGGCGTAGTCCGCCAGCGGCGGCGGCTGGGTCAGGTAGCCCGCGGGCAGGCCCCCGCCCAGGTTGACCGTGGTGGGCGACAGCCCCTCGGCGCGCAGCTTCCCGATGACGTCGGCGGCGTCGGCGATCGCGCCGTCCCAGCCGTTCGGGTCGAGCTGCTGCGACCCGGCGTGGAACGCCACGCCCAGCGGAACCAGCCCCAGCTCCGCGGCCAACCGCAGGAGATCCGTCGCCATTTCGGGTGAACAGCCGAACTTCTTGCCGAACGGGTAGGTGGAGCCCTTGCTGTTCACCAGGATCCGCAGCAGCACCGACGCGCCGGGGGCCTGCTCGGCCAGCGCGCGCACGTCCTGCTCGCTGTCGGACACGAAGAGTCGCACCCCGCGCCGGTGGGCGTAGGCGATGTCCCGCGCCTTCTTGATCGGGTTGCTGTAGGAGATGGCCTCGGGGGCCGCGCCGCGCTCCAGGCAGAGGTCGATCTCGGCGGGGCTCGCCACGTCGAAGCTCGACCCCTCGGCGGCCAGCAGGCCGACCACGTCGGGCGTCGGGTTCGCCTTCACCGCGTAGAAGATCCCCACCCGCGGCAGCGCCGCGCGGATCGCCGCGAACCGGTCCCGCACGGTCGGCAGGTCGATGACCAGGCAGGGCGTGTCCGGTTGGTCGTGGTCCAGGAAACGACGAATACGAGCCATTGCCTCATGTGGCCGTTGATCGGCAAAGCTCGTCGTCATCTCGCTAGGGGTCCCCCTCCGCAACCGTGTTCAGGCACGGTCTGACCGTGTTCGGGCACGGCCGTCCACTCTAGGTGGTGCGGGCAGAAAATGCGCTATCGGCGGGCGAACTTGTGACGCAACTCCACGACGGTGATGTCCGGCGCCGCGCCGACGCGCACCGGCGGACCCCAGAACCCGGCCCCGTTGCTGGTGTAGACCTGCGTGCCGTCGATCGTCTCCAGACCGCTGCGCACCGGCTGCTGCAACCCCACCGCGAGGTGGAACGGGAACATCTGCCCGCCGTGCGTGTGACCGGACAACTGCAGGTCCACGCCGTGCTTGGCGGCCTCGCGGACCTGCACCGGCTGGTGCGCCATCAGCACCACGGGCGTCGACGGGTCGCGGCCGTCCAGGGCGCGCTCGTAGTCCGGACCGTCCTGGAAGCCCTTGCCGGTGACGTCGTTGACGCCCGCGAGGTCGAACGTCGCGCCCGCCCGCTCGATCGCGAGGCGCTCGTTGCGCAGCGGGTTGACCCCGAGCCGCTCCAGCTCCGCCAGCCACGGCTCGGCGCCGGAGTAGTACTCGTGGTTGCCGGTGACGAAGAAGCTGCCGTGCGTGCTCACGAGGTCGCGCAGCGGAGCCGCCGCCTCGCCCAGCTCGTCCACCGTGCCGTCGACCAGGTCACCGACGATCGCCACCAGGTCGACCTGCTGGGCGTTGATCATCCGCACGATCCGCTCGGTGTGCGGGCGGCCGAGCAGCGGCCCGAGGTGGATGTCGCTCACCACCGCGATCCGGTAGCCGGACAGCCGCTGGTCGAGCTTGTCCAGCGTCACCGGCACCCGCTTGAGCACCGGGTCGCCCAACGCCTGCGTGGCGCCGAACGTGACGACGCCGGCCGTGGCCGCACCGCCCGCGACGGCGAGCGACCGGGCGATGAACAACCGGCGACCGGGGTCCACCGGGCGTCCGTCGAGCGGGCCCTCCTCCGGATCGGTCGGTCCGGGGGCGATCCCGGTGTCGCCCGTCCCCGCACCGACCGGCTCCTCGCCGCCCGCCCGCGCGCCGACCGCGACCGGGGCTTCACGCCTGCGCGCCGCCCGCAGCAGCACCAGCCGGGGGATCTCCAGCACGCCCAGGATCAACGAGAGGTAGAACGCGCCCGCCAGCCAGAGGAACCCCGGCCACGCCACCGCCGCGCCGAACCCCGACCCGCCGAGCCTGCCCACCGACAGCGCCGCCATCAGCAGCAGGTAGAGCAGGACCACGACCGCCGTGCCGACCCGACGCCCCCGGCCGGGCCGCGTCGTGGCCAGCACGGCCCTGCGCCAGATGTAGTAGTGGGCCGCGCCCATCACGACGGCGAACAGCACGAAGAACAACAAGGGGGACGCCTCCCGGTGGTGTTTCGTCCAGTTTCCACGAATCCCGGAACCGGCGTGCAACCCCCTGGCCGCCCACCGGCGTGATTACCACGTACTGCGGCAAGGGGGAGACGGATGAGTGATCGGGACACCGCGTTCGCGGAGTACTTCGCGGCGCGGTCCGAGGCCATGCGCGGCACGGCGTACCTGCTGTGCGGCGACTGGCACCGTGCCGAGGACCTGGTCCAGGCCACGTTCGCGAAGCTGTACGTGGCCTGGCGGCGGATCAACCGGCACGAGGCACTCGACGCCTACACCCGCCAGACGCTGGTCCGGACGTTCGTGTCCGAACTGCGCCGGGGCTGGTTCCGCAAGGAACGGGTGAGCGAGGCGACCGCCGACGTGGCGGCCGTCGGGCGCGGGTCCGTGGAGGACCGGGTGGTGCTGCTGGCGGCACTGGCCAAGGTCCCGCCGCGGCAACGCGCCGTGCTCGTGCTGCGGTACTGGGAGGACCTGTCGGTCGAGGAGACCGCCAGGGCGTTGAGCTGTTCCGAAGGAACGGTGAAGAGCCAGGCCGCGCGGGGGCTGCAGACGCTGCGCGGCCTGATCACCCCTCAGCAGGGAGAAAAGGTGCGATGAACGAGCACGAGCTGAAGAGCGCGTTGCAGGAAGTGATGGTGGCGAGCAGCCCGCCGCCACCCATGAGCACCCAGGCTGCGCTGGACGTCGCCCGACGTGCGCAGCGGCGCAGGAAGGCCACGTGGGGCGGCGCGGTCGCCGGTCTCGCGGTGGTGGCCGTCGCGTTCGGCGCCGTGCTGGTGCCGAAGCTGGCGGCCGGTGGCGCGGACGTGCGACCGGCCGGGCAGTCGTCGGAGCCGAGACCGACGATCACCCTCACCCCGCAGCGGTCCGGGTCGCCGTCGCAGGTCCTGGCCACGCCGCCGCCCGCCACGCCCGGCAGCGAGGTACCCGGGCCGAGCACGACGACGAAGGAGCAGTGGCCCGACGGGCAGGCCGACCGGACCGCGACCAGCGGACCCCGGGCCGACAAGGGCGCGAAGCTGCTCAACGACCTGGCGTCGTCGTTGCCGCCCGGCGTGAGGGCCGAGGACCGGACCAGGATCGGGCACGCCGACTACGGGCCGATGACCCTGCACCAGGCGCAGTTCGTCGACTACGCGGGCGACCTCCAGGTCTGGGACTACGAGGCGCGCACGCCGGTCGTGCTCCCCGGCGAACCCGGCGTCGGCGAGCTGTCCATCAGGGTCGAGACCAAGGGGAACACCAGGCTCGGTGACCTGGTCGGGTGCGAGGCGGCGGCCAGGTGGCCGTACCCGGTCGAGGGCGGCGACTGCCAGGTGGTGGACGTCGGGGGCAAGCAGGTCGGCGTCGTCACCGGGGCCACCCCGAACGGTGACGCCAACACGCTCGGCGCCGCGGCGTTCTACCGGCACCCGGACGGCACGATGGTGACCGTCGCGTACGCGGACGAGTACCTGGACTCCGGCCACCCGGCGCTGTCCCGGCCCGCGTTGACCGGTGCGCAGCTGGCGGCGATCGCCGTCGACCCGAAGTTCCACCTGGGCTGAACCACCGCCGGGGACGGGGAGGCCGGACGCGGTGGCGTCCGGCCTCTTCGGTGACCGGCTCACTCCGCCGCGGGTACTCCATCCGGGTGTTCGTGCAGGTACCGTGCTGTTTGCCATGCGGACGCTGCTCATCGACAACCACGACTCGTTCACCTTCAACCTCTTCCACTACCTGGCCGAGGTGAACGGGCGCGAGCCGGTCGTCATCACCCACGACGACCTGCGGTTCCGGCTGTCCGACCTGCGGCGGTTCGACAACGTGGTGATCTCGCCCGGACCGGGCAGGCCGCAGCGCGCCGCCGACCTCGGCCTGAGCCGGGCGGTGATCGAGCACGCCGAGGTCCCGCTGCTCGGCGTGTGCCTCGGCCACCAGGGGCTGTGCCTCGCGCACGGCGCCACCGTGGGGCTGGTCACGCCCCGGCACGGCGTGGTGGACCTGGTGCGGCACACCGGCGCCGACCTGTTCGCGGACCTGCCGTCCCCGCTGCCCGTGGTCCGGTACCACTCGCTGGCCGTGTCGGACCTGCCGCCGTCGCTGGAACCGATCGCGTGGACCGCCGCCGACGACGTGCTGATGGGCGTGCGGCACCGGTCGCGGCCCGCCTGGGGCGTGCAGTTCCACCCCGAGTCGGTGTGCACGTCGCACGGCCACCAGCTGCTGACCAACTTCCGCGACCTGACCGAGGCCGCGACCGACTCGCCGGCCGTCGAGCCGGTGCCGATATCGCCTGCATTGCCTGTATTGCCCGCATTGCACACGCCTCCTGACGCCGTGGCCGCCCGTGAGGTGCTGGTGCGGCGCGTGGACGTGCATCCGTCGCCGGAGGACGTGCACGCGGCCCTGTACGGCGCGTCCCGCGACGCGTTCTGGCTGGACAGCAGCCTCGTCGGCGGGCGGGGCCGGTTCTCCGTGATGGGCGACGCGTCCGGTCCGCTGGCGCGCGTGGCGACGTACGACGTGTCGACGGGCGAGGTGACGGTGGACGGGGTCGCGCACCCCGGGCCGTTCTTCGAGTGGCTGGAGGCCGACCTGGAGCGGTGGCGGGTGGCGGCGCCGGACGTGCCGTTCGAGTTCGCGCTGGGCTGGGTGGGCTACCTCGGGTACGAGCTGAAGGCCGAATGCGGCGGAGTGGCGGCGCACCGTTCGGAGCAACCGGACGCGGCATTCGTGTTCGCGGACCGGGCGCTGGTTTTCGACCACGTTTCCGGGTGCGTCTACCTGTTGGCGTTGACCGATGAGGACGGCTGGCTGGGCCGAACGGCCGATTTCCTGCGTGATTTCACCGCAGCGCCCGCGAACGCCCCCGCACCCGCTCCACGACCGGTCCGCGCCGGTTCCGTGCAGCCCCGGCACAGCCGTGCGCAGTACTTGAAGCTGGTCGCGGCCTGCCAGGAGGCCATCACGGCGGGCGAGAGCTACGAGGTGTGCCTGACGAACACGGTGGCGTGGCGCGGCCCGGTCGACCCGTGGGAGGCCTACCGGTTCCTGCGCGCGGAAAGCCCGGCGCCCTTCGGCGCGTTGCTCCGTTTCGGTGCGCTCTCCGTGCTCAGCACTTCACCCGAGCGGTTCATCCGGGTCGACCGACGGGGTGTCGTCGAATCCGAGCCAATCAAGGGCACGCGGCCCCGCGGCGCCACCCCCGCCGAGGACGAGGCTTTGCGCAGGGCCTTGGCCACCAGCGCGAAGGACCGCGCGGAGAACCTCATGATCGTGGACTTGGTCCGCAATGACGTGGGCCATTGCGCGGAAGTCGGTAGCGTCGGCGTGCCCAGGATGTTCGAGGTGGAGAGCTACGCGACAGTGCACCAGCTCGTCAGCACCGTTCAGGCCCGACTGCGTTCCGGTAGTTCCGCCGTGCGGGTGGTTAGGGCCGCGTTCCCCGGCGGGTCCATGACAGGTGCGCCCAAGATCCGGACAATGCAGATCATCGACGGGCTGGAAGCCGGGCCCCGGGGCGTCTACTCCGGAGCGCTCGGTTACTTCTCACTGTCCGGAACGGCCGACTTCAGCATCGTCATCAGGACGCTGGTGGTGGACCGGGACAAGGTGAGTTTCGGGGTCGGTGGCGCGGTCATCGCGCTGTCCGACCCTGCGGAGGAATTCGAGGAGACCGCGGTCAAGGCGACCGCCCTGCTCAGGCTGGCCGGAGTCGAGTTCCCGGAGCGTTCTTCGTCGCCGTGAGGCTCGCTGACCTGCGGTTTTCCCCTGCGGTAGGTCTGGTCCACCGCAGGGGAAAACGAGGCGACTCAGGAAGCGTGGGCTTCCTGGAACTGCACGACCAGGCCCTGGGGAATGCGGCCCCGGTCCGAGATCTGGTGGCCCTGCGCACGAGCCCAGTCCCGAATGGCCTGTGCCTGGGCCTTGTCACCAGCCTTTACCGTGCTCTTGCCGGTGCCCTTGCGCTGCTTGCGGCCACCTGCGCGGCGTGCCTTGGCAACGAAGTCGGCCAGGGACTCGCGGAGCTTGTCCGCATTGTCCTTGGAGAGGTCGATGGAGTACTCCACACCGTCCAGCGCGAAGGTCACGGTCTCGGCGGCTTCGCTGCCGTCGAGGTCGTCGATGAGTTGGACGACGGTCTGCTGTGCCACTGTTCCTCCGTGTGTGCTCGCATAGCGCGTGCTGCCCTCGACTAGTTCTGCGCCACACGCTTAGGTCGACACCATAGTGCACCAGAGGAATATCGCCTAACCTTTCGCAGCGAAAATGTGACTGATGCCCCCGGACGGGTCATTTCGCGACACAAACCGCACCGAGCCGAAATGGGAGGCCCGTCCGCCGTCACCCCGTGGTGCCCGTCACACCCGGTCGAGTGGCCTATCCTGGGGTCGGATACCCGCCCAGGGTAGGGAAGGTCGGGAGCGATGCTCGGTTACACGGCGGACAAGGACGCGTACCTCAAGCGATTGCGCCGCATCGAGGGGCAGGTCCGCGGCCTTCAGCGGATGGTGGAGAACGACGAGTACTGCATCGACGTGCTGACCCAGATCTCCGCCGCCACGAAGGCGTTGCAGGCGGTGTCCCTGGGTCTGCTGGACGAGCACCTGAAGCACTGCGTGGCCCAGGCGGTGGCCGAGGGGGGCGAGGTGGCGGACGAGAAGATCGCCGAAGCCTCCGCCGCGATCGGCCGCCTGGTCCGCTCCTGACCGACGGCGCCCGGCCGCCACCCCGCACGGCGGCCGGGCGACCTGATCGAGTACAGTGCTCCGCGCCGGCCCCCGTAGCCCAATCGGCAGAGGCAGCGGACTCAAAATCCGTCCAGTGTGCGTTCGAGTCGCACCGGGGGCACCGCGAGACAGCCCATTTCGGCCCCTGACCAGCCTGCACCCGGTCGGGGGCCGATCTTGTGCGGTTCGCGCGTTGCGCCGGGTGTCGGGGTGGGTGCGAGTCGCCGCGGATGAGTGCCGGGTGCGACACGGGCGCGAGTCGTCCGCAGTGGAACGTCGAGGCGCGATCAGGGCTCCGACCAGCGGGGCCGGTGACGGCGAGGGCCGGTGTCCTCAGTGGACGGATCGTTCACGGGCGGGCCGGTGGGGTGCGAGGCCGTCACGGTCGTCGCCGGGCCGCGGGAGCGGGGCGGCGGGTCGGGGTGCAGGGTTCGGGACGTCGACGGGACAGTGCGGCGTGGTTCGCCTGTGCCTCGCCGGGTGTTGCTCGACCATCGGGCCGACGTCCCCGGTCCTGCCGCGTCACACACCCCGCAGCGGGGGGTACTCCTGCTCGGGTGGTGGCGACAGCTTCTCGTTCAGTTCACGCGCTTGCTGGAGCTGGTCCTCCAGCGTCACGATGCGGCACGCGGCGTCCAGCCCGGTGCCCTGGTCGACGAGTTCCCTGACGCGCGCGGCGATGCGCAGCTGGTGGCGCGAGTAGCGGCGGTGGCCGCCCTGCGAGCGCTGGGGCTCGATCAGCTTCGCCTCGTCCAGGCTGCGCAGGAACCCCGGCGTGGTGCCGAGCATCTCCGCGGCCCTGCCCATCGTGTAGGCGGGGTAGTGGTCGTCGTCGAACTTGTCCGCCGCGACGCGCGGCTCGTCTCTTTCTGGGGGCACTGCACCTCCACGTCACGAGGGGCCCGGTGCCTGACGGCACCGGGCCCCTAGGGTTATGGGTTCACTTCCACCAACCGATCGCGAGATCGGCTCATCGTGTCCACGTCGTCCGCACGAGCTCCGGACAACGCGGGGATCGCTTGTACGTAACCGGAAACCACCACCCAATCCGATTGGAGTGCGGTACCCACCCGGAGGACTTCACTCCGAGGTAGGCGATCCGATGGCGTGCAACCCGTCCCTTCTCCTCTGATCTGAACCTTGCCCAGCGACTTACCAGTACTGCTCCGGCGGTCGGCACCGGGTCTCTTGCCCATCCCGGCTCACCTCATCGACCGCCTGCGGTCACCGCGCAAGAACCCCTTCCACTGATCGGCTCCTGCGCGCCTGACCGCTTCTGCTGCTACCGCAGGTGACTGTCGGCTCCCGGGCCTTGCGAACTGCTGTCGTGCGTATTGCGGTTGTGCTCCCGGTACTACTTGTGCCGACTGTCCTCAGCCTTCCGTCCGAGGGCCCCGATACCGCCGGGCCCGGCCAGAGGGCCGCCTAGCTCCCAACTCGCGGGTAGTTCGTCATCTCCCGCGCCGATAGGATTTTCTCTTCTCTTTGACAAGGAGAACAGTACACGCGCCGGGGCGCGAATGTCTACCCCGGTGATCATAGATTTGCTCGATCGGGTGGCCTAGCTACGTGACCTGCGGTGATGCCGCGAAACATCTCGCGGACGGGTCCGGCGGAGGGTCACGGGGGCCGTGTAGGTTGCGTAGTGAGTATTCACTACGTAGCTTGGAGGCATGACTGAGGACATAGCACGACGCCGGGCGCCGCGACAGAGCGCCGAAGAGCGGCGGGCGATGGTGGTGCAGGCGGCCATCCCCCTGCTGGTCGAGATCGGGCCCGCGGTGACGACGTTGCAGATCGCGCGGGCCGCGGGGATCAGCGAGCCCACCGTCTTCCGGGCGTTCAGCGACAAGAACGACGTGTTGGCGGCCTGCCTGGCCGAGGTCACCGATCCGCGGCACGTGGTGGGGGAGTTGGACGCCATCGAGCCGGACCTGCCGCTGCGGGAGCGCCTGGTGGCGGTGATCGAGGCCGTCCGCGCGCAGGCGGAACGGACCGGAGCGGTCGTGAACGCGGTGAGCCTGGCCGGTCCGAGCCGGCCGCGGCACCACGGGGAACTGCCCGAAGAGGAGCGGACGCGCCTGTCGGAGAGCCGGACCGCTTCCTACACGCGCTTGCACGCCGCGATCGCCGCGGTGCTCGAACCCGACGCGACCACGTTGCGCCTGCCGGTCGCGGTCGTGGCGACCACGGTGCTCGCGATCGTGATGGCGTTGGGCCGGGGCGGCGGCTGGGACACCGGGATGGCGAGCATCACCACGGACGGTCTGGTCGACCTCCTCCTGCACGGCATCACGGCGTAGCTCCGGCGCGCGCAGACCCCGAAGGGCCGGGCCGGGCTCGACGCCGCGTGGCGCCTGGTCCGGCGCGAGTGACGGAACGCACCTACCGATCCGGTCGGTGGACCGACCGGATCGGTAGGTCGATGCGTACCGTGAAGGGCATGGCACGAGCGCTCCGCCGGCAGGGCGAGGATCAGCTGCTCGACCGCGTGGCGGGGTTGTTCGCGCGGCACGGGTTCGACCACACCTCGCTCAAGGACCTGGCCGACGCGGTCGGGTTGTCGAAAGCCGGGCTGCTGCACCACTACCCGAGCAAGGAAGCCCTGTTCGAGGCCGCGCGGGAGGTTGGGCGCGCGCACAGCCGGGAACTCCTGGAGCAGGCCGCGCGGACCCCCGCCGGAGCGGCTCGGGACCGGCGGGCCGTGGAGCTGCTGGTCGACTTCGCCCTGGACCGCCCCGGGCTGATCGCGCTGGAGTCACGGGCGATCAGCACGTTGGGCGACGGGGACGGCGACCGCCTGGACGCCCTCTCGCAGCACGTCCTGGCGGTGTTCGGGGTCGAACCGGACGGTGACGACACCGAACGACTGGTGCGGGTCGTCGGGATGCTCAGCGCCCTGGCCGTGCTCAGCCTCGCCGCCAACCACGCGGGCGACCGGACCGGCTGGCGGCCGCACATCATCGCGACCTGCCTCGACGCGCTGGGTCACCGCGCACTTCCCGAATAACCCACCCCACGCAAAGGCCTGATCCCATGGCACGTCTGCTCTACCGCCTCGGCTTCGGCGCCCACCGGCGTCGCCTGCTCGTCGTCCTGCTGTGGCTGCTGGTGCTCGGCGGCACGGGGGTCGGCGCGAGCACCCTGGCCGGGACGACCTCGGGCTCGTTCTCCATCCCGGGCCAGGAGTCGACCACCGCCCTGGACAAGATCGACGAGCAGTTCGGCGCCGGTGGCGGTGCGACCGCCCGGGTGGTCGCGCAGGCTCCGGACGGTCAGAAGCTGACGTCGTCGGAGAACGCGCCGAAGCTCGCCGCGCTGGTCCGGCAGCTGTCCGGCCTGCCCGGCGTGGTCTCGGCCAGCAACCCGCTCGACCCGCAGGCCCCGACCGTGAACGCCGACCAGGACGTCGCCTACAGCACGGTCACCTACGAGGCCGCGGTCGGTGACGTCACCGAGGCGGAGCGCACCGCGCTGCTCGACGCCGCGCGGAACGCGAGCGGCCTGACCGTCGAGGTCACCGGTGAGGCCACGCAGGCCCCGCCGCACGTGGGCGGCCCGGCCGAGGTCATCGGCGTGGTCATCGCGCTGCTCGTGCTCGCCATCACCTACGGCTCGCTCGTGCTGGCCGGCATGAACCTGCTGACCGCCTCGGTCGGCGTGGGCATCGGCGCGCTCGGCGTCACGATCGCCACCGGCTTCATGGACCTCCAGTCCACGACGCCGATCCTGGCCGCGATGCTCGGCTTGGCCGTCGGCATCGACTACGCCCTGTTCATCATCAACCGCTACCGGCAGGAGCTGCGCCGCGGCCGGGACGTGGGCGACGCCATCGGCACCGCCGTGGGCACCGCGGGCTCCGCGGTCGTGACCGCCGGCCTGACCGTGGTCATCGCGCTGGCGGGCCTGGCCGTCGTCGGCATCCCGTTCCTCACCCAGATGGGTGTCGCCGCCGCGTTGACGATCGTAGTCGCGGTGCTCGTCGCGGTCACGCTGGTGCCCGCCGTGCTCGGCTACCTCGGCCGCCGCGTGCTGCCCCGCAAGCAGCGCACCGCGCCGCCGCGCACCGACGTGCCGGCGGACGACGCCGAGTCGCACGGGCGCGGCTTCTTCCGCGGCTGGATCGGCGCCGTCACCCGCAACCGGGTCGCGGCGCTGCTGCTGGCGGTCGTGGGCCTGGGCGCGGTCGCCGTGCCGGTCCTGTCGATGGAGACCACGCTGGTCGCCGCCCCGGCCACCGACTCCAGCCAGGCCCGCGCGGAGCGGATGCTGGCCGACGGCTTCGGTGAGGGCTTCAACGGCCCGCTCGTGGTGCTGTTCGAGGGCGACGACGCGGTCGCGGCCGCCACCGCCGCCCTGCCGACCATCGACGGCGCGGACGACGTCGCGCTCGTCATCCCGCCCAGGCCGAACGGCGACGGCAAAGCCGCCCTGGTCACCGTCATCCCCGAGTCCGGTCCGGCCACGCAGGCCACCGAGGACCTCGTCACCGACCTGCGCGAGCGGCTGGCCGACGTGGACGGCGCCACCGCCTACGTCACCGGCGCCACCGCCGTGAGCGTCGACGTGGCCGTCGCGCTGGACGAGGCCATGCCGGTCTACCTGGCGCTGGTCGTCGGCCTCGCGCTGGTGCTGCTGGTCCTGGTGTTCCGGTCGATCCTGGTGCCGCTGGTGGGCGTGCTGGGCTTCCTGCTCACCATCGGCGCGTCCCTCGGCGCGACGGTCGCGGTGTTCCAGTGGGGCTGGCTCGGGGACGCGGTCAACCTCGACGCCACCGGCCCGCTGCTGAGCCTCACGCCGATCCTGATGATCGGCATCCTGTTCGGGCTCGCGATGGACTACCAGATCTTCCTGGTGTCCCGGATGCACGAGGCGCACCACCACGGCAAGTCGCCGCTCGACGCGATCGGCACCGGCTTCCGCCAGGCCGCGCCCGTGGTCGTGGCCGCCGCGCTGATCATGTTCTCGGTGTTCGCGGGCTTCGTGCCCAAGGGCGAGGGCCCGATGAAGTCCATCGCGTTCGCCCTCGCGATCGGCATCCTGTTCGACGCGTTCGTGGTCCGCATGGTCCTCGTGCCCGCCGCGCTGGCCCTGCTGGGCGAGAAGGCCTGGTGGCTGCCGAAGTGGCTGCGCCGCCTGCCCACCCTGGACGTCGAGGGCGCCGGGCTGGAGGAGGACCGGGACCGCGAGGCCCTGGTCGACGCCGGCCGCTGACCCCGTGACCGGTCCGGTGCCGCACCGTCGGCGCCGGACCGGCGGGGACTACACCGCCTTCGCCAGCCACTCGTCGAACGTGGTCGGCGCGATGCGGGCGTCCTCGTCCGGCAGCAGCGCGTTCCCGGCCATCTCCGGGCCGAACATCCCCGACCACGTCGGCACGAGCCGCACGTCGCGGCCCTGCGCTTGGAGCGTGCGCCGGGCCATGTCGACCAGGTCCTGCGTCTCCGGACCGGCGAGGTGGGGGTGGCGGCCCAGGGGTTCGCCGGTCGCGACCTCCGCGAGGACGTCGGCCACGTCCTGCGGCGCGATCGGCTGCACGAGCAGCGGCGCGATGGTCGAGACGCCGTCCCGCTCCGCCCAGCCGGCCACCATGCCCGCGAAGTCGTGGAACTGCGTGGCCGGGACGATCGTCCACGGCACGGGACCGGCGGCGACCAGGCGTTCCTGCTCGCGCTTGCCCGCGTAGTGCGCGTTGCCCTCGACGCGGTCGATGCCGACGATCGACAGCAGCACGTGGTGCCGGACGCCGGCCCGCTGCTCGGCGGCGAGCAGGTTCGAGGTCATCCCGCCGAAGAGTGCGACGGCCCCGGCCGGGTCGGACGGGTTCGCGCTCACGGCGTCGACCACCGCGTCCACGCCGGTCAGGGCCTCCTCGAGCCCTTCGCCGGTGACGAGGTCCACGCCGTCCCGGCGGCTGATGCGCACGACCTCGTGCCCGGCCCGCTCCAGGCCGGCGACGGTGAGGGAGCCGATGTTGCCGGTGGCCCCGGCGACTGCGATCCGCATGACGATCCTTCCGCTCTGTGCTCAGGTGCTGCGCCCAACCTATCTCGGAGTAAATAGATCCGCAATGTCTTGGATAGACTGGTCGGGTGAAGCTGCCTGTGAGCACGGAGTGGGTACTGCACTGCGCGACGACCCTCGCGCAGCTCGAACCCGGCGCCACGGCGTCGGCGGCCCAGCTCGCGGCGTACTACGACCTGCCCGCGCCGTACCTGGCCAAGCAGCTGCAAGCGCTGGTCAAGGCCGGTGTGCTCGCCGCGACGACCGGTCCGCGCGGCGGGTTCCGGCTCGCCCGCCCGGCGTCGGAGATCACGTTGTTGCAGGTCGTCGAGGCGGTCGACGGCGCGTCGTCGCCCTACGAGTGCCAGGAGATCCGGCAGCGGGGCCGGGGCGCGCTGCCCGCCGAGGACTGCCGGGAGACGTGCCCGCTCGCCGCGAAGATGTCCGACGCGCACGACGCCTGGCGGCGCAGCCTCGCCGCGGACTCGCTCGCGGACATCGTCGCCGGCCTGCCGCCCACGGCACCCGCCCGCACCCGGTCGCTGATCGCGGCCACCGGGTCCGCGCCCCGCCGCACGCCCTGACCGACGAGCGACACCCCCGGACGCCGTCCGCGCGACCGGATTCCGCCGAACGCCTGTGCGGCCACCCCGCCTCCGGTATACGTGTCCCCCATGAGTGGGTTCGGGGCGGTGCCCGAGGAGTTGCGGCGGGCGGCCGGGAAGATCGTCGACGCCGGTGACCGGACCTCCGGCCTGGTCTGGTGCGGCCCGAGCGGGGAGTACGGGCACGCCGGGGTGGCCGGTGCGTGGGAGCTGTTCATCGAGGAGATGAAGGCGTACGTGGAACGGTTGCGGCAGCAGGCCGACGAGCACGCCGTCGGGTTGCACGCGGTCGCTTCGTCCTATGTGGACGTCGACGGTGAGGGTGCGGACGCGTTCGGCGGGCTCGGGGTCGCGGTGGGCCGCCACGACATCTCCCGGCGGCTGGTCACGGAGACCACGCCGTTGAAGCCGGTCGACGGGGCGGTGTCCTGATGGCCGCGCGGCTCGGTGAGACCGACGACCCCAAGGCGCTCGTCCCCGGCGAACCCGAGCTGATCACCGGCGACCTGCGGCAGCTCGTGACGACGTTGCGCGCGGTCGTGGCCGTCGGCGCGGACCTCGGCCGGGTCGACGCCGGTGGCTGGAGCGGCGGCGCGAGCGACGCGTTCCGGTCGGCCTTCGACGCCGAACCGCCCCGCTGGCTGCGCGCCGGCGAGGACCTGGGCGCGGGCGGGCAGCTGTTGGCCGACTACGGCGACGCGCTCGTCAACAGCCAGCGCGAGGCGCAACGCGCGATCGAGCTGTACCTCCAGGCCCAGGCCGCGACCCGGCTCGCCGCCGCCGAGCACGACGCAATGGTCCTCTCCGGCACGCCGACCGCCCCGTTCCAGAACCCGGGCCGGTCCGGTGCGGCCGAGGCGCAGAAGGTGCTGGGCGACGCGCGCAGCGGCCTCGCGGGCATCGGTGACGTGGTCGCCAAGGCGCTCGGCTGGGAGTCGGACGGCAAGGGCGGCTACAAGAAGTCCTTCGGCAAGAAGAAGTTCGGCGCGGCCTACCGCGAGACCGACGAGGACGGCGAGGACACCGGCGGCTGGCAGTACGGGGTGGACGGTCGGTCCTACGAGCGCAAGTCCGGCAGCGAGTCCAAGCGCCTGCTCACCGAAGCCCTCGGTGAGGTGGCCGAGAAGCTCGGCATCGACCTGCACGAGCGCGACTGGGCGAAGAACGGGCACGTCGACGTCGAGCACGGCGAGAAGGACGGCGACTTCCACGCGGGCCCGCTGACCGGCCACGGCCGGGTCGGCGGCTCGGTGCTCGGAGCGGAGGCGGGCGCCACCGCGACCGCGAGCTACGCGGGCGTGACGGTCGGCGCGCACGCCGGCGCGTACCTGGCGAGCGGCCACGCCGAGGGCGAGGTCAAGCTCGGGCAGCACGTCGGCGTGTCCGGCAGCGCGGACGGCACGATCGGCGTCGCCGGCGAGGTGAAGGGCACCATCGGACCGCTCGGCGCCAAGGGCAGGGCCGAGGCGTTCGCCGGCGCCAAGGTGTCCGGCGAGGCGGGCGCCGAGGTCGCGGGCATCGGCGCGGGCGTGAACGGCGAGGCGTGGGCCGGCATCGGCGCCCAGGCGAGCGGCCAGTTCGGCCTGGGCGAGGACGGCAAGTTCCACGTCGGCGGGTCGGTGGGCGCCGCGTTCGGCGTGGGTGGCAAGGTCGGGTTCGACGTCACCGTCGACCCGGTCGAGGTCGTGGAGACGGTGGTCGACGTCGCGGACGACGTGGGCGAGATCGCGCAGGACGTCGGCCGCGGTGTCGGCCACGCCGCCGAGAACGCCGGCCGGGCGATCGGCCGGTTGTTCGGGCGCTGACCGGCCTGCCGGACGTCCGGCACCCGACCGACCTGTCGGTTGCGCGGATGACGACCGACGCGCGCACGACCGCGTGACCTTCCAGGAGGAGAGCAGGGCATGGCCACCACCCTTCCGGTGCCGATCGAGTTCTCGCTGCCCGACGGGTGGCTCTCGGCGCCGCCCGACGAGGTCGGGGCGCCGCAGGCGGCGTTCGTCGCGCTGCACCCCGGCGGTAGCTCCGGGTTCACCGCGAACGTGACCATCAGCGGCGAGGTCCGCACCGACGACGTGACGCTGGAGCGGCTCGCCGACCAGGCCGCGGCCCGGCTGGAGCGCGGCGTCGGCTCGGTGGAGGTCGGGCGGCGCAACGAGCTGGAGTCCGCCTACACGCAGGTCGTGCGGATGACCGCGCCGATCGGCGGCCGCCCGGTGGACCTGGTGCAGTTGCAGGTCTTCCTGGCCATGCCGGACGTGCGCGACGAGCGCCGGCGGGCGGTGCTGGAGATCGTGCTGAGCGCGACGCCCGAGCAGTTCGAAGACCTGGTGGGCGACTTCCAGGCGTTCCTGAAGACGATCCGACCGGACGGGGGAGCGGCCCGGTGACCGAGTCCGCGGACATCCTGCTGCGCCGCATCGAGGCGCTAGACACCGCCGCGGCCGACAACCGGTTGCGCGCGGAGTCCTACCGGCGCATGGCCGAGGGGCTCCGGGACGTGGTGGGCACGGCGACGTCCGACGACGGCGTGGTGACCGTGGTCGCCGGCTCGGACGGCGCGGTCAAGTCGATCACGTTCGGCCAGGCCGTGCGCACGACGGACCCGGCGGTGCTGTCGTCCACGGCGTTGCGCACCATCGCGCTGGCCCGCGCGGACGCGGCCCGCAAGCAGGCCGAGGTGGTCCGCTCGGCGCTGGGCGACACGGCGCTGCTGGACCGGGTGCTGGCCGAGGACCGGCGGGTGTTCGGTGACGAGCCGCCGCAGGAGACCACCCGGGTCACCGCCCCGCCGCGGATCGTGCGGCGCGTCGTGCCGGTGGAGGAGGACGAGCCGGACACGGCCTACCGCAGCCGCGACGCCTGGTGACCCCGGGATGCTCCTATAGAAGTCAAGCGGCGGTGGCTGGGTTTGTGGGTTGGGTGGCGTGGTGGGGGTTTGTGCTGGTCAGTGCGCGATAGACCTCGC
>NZ_JBFAAX010000086.1:0-2326 GCF_040639995.1 Actinosynnema sp. NPDC023658
GGGGCGGCGTCCGACCACGGCGTTCGGCGTATCCGAGCCGCCCGAACCGACGCAGTCCGGGCCGGTGGCCGTGATCACGGCCCGAACGCGCGGGCCGGGCGGCGCACGCCGGTAGACTGCGGTTTCGTCCGACGCGACCGCGTCGAGCCGCCGTCATAGTGTCAGGAGGACCCCGGTGACCCAACAGGCTGCCGAGGCCCAGCCCGAGGTCGCGCCCCGGCGCGTGCTCGTGGCCGAGGACGAAGCCCTCATCCGCCTCGACCTGGTCGAGATGCTGCGCGAAGAGGGGTACGAGGTGGCCGGGCAGGCCGCCGACGGCGACGAGGCGGTCACGCTGGCCACCGAGCTGCGGCCCGACCTGGTCATCATGGACGTGAAGATGCCGAAGGTCGACGGCATCGAGGCCGCGTCGGTGATCGCCGGCAAGCGCATCGCGCCGGTCGTCATCCTCACCGCGTTCAGCCAGCGCGACCTGGTGGAGCGGGCGCGGGACGCGGGCGCGATGGCCTACCTGGTCAAGCCGTTCGCCAAGCGCGACCTGGTGCCCGCGATCGAGCTGGCGATGAGCCGGTTCGCCGAGCTGCAGGCGCTGGAGAACGAGGTCGCCGGGCTCACCGAGCGGCTGGAGACGCGCAAGGTGGTCGAGCGCGCCAAGGGGTTGCTGATGACCAAGCAGGGTCTGTCGGAGCCCGAGGCATTCCGCTGGGTGCAGCGGACCGCGATGGATCGCCGGACCACCATGAAGGCCGTGGCCGAAGCCGTCATCGAAAACTTCGCCTGAGTATCCCTCGCGAGTGATACGCGTTCGAGTATCGGACAGACCGTCGGGTCATTCCCGGTTACTGCCCGCATTGACCTTGTGACCTGCGGCGATTTGAGCTGGATTTAAGCTTGTTAACTCCAGGGCATTTTCCGGTGACTACCGTCACGATGTGGACACAGAGCAGTAAGACCACCTGTTCACGGAACTCAACTGAAGCTACGTTCCTGCCCTAACCCACGCTCTCGTGTGAGGGCTCCGCCTACCGGCGGACTGGTTGGTGTCATGGGAGGTATTCCGGTGTCAGGAGCACGACTCGGCCGAGTTCTGGCGCTGGCGGCGGCTTCGTCGCTGGTGCTCGCGGCTTGCGCTGGAGGCGGCGGCGGTGGCGAAACGGGTAGTGACGCCACCTCGGTCAAGATCGGGTTCATGGGTGACCTCACCGGTGAGAACTCGGCGATCGTGATCCCGCCCCGGAACGGGGCCGCGATGGCGATCGACGAGTACAACGCCAAGAACCCCAAGGTCAAGATCGAGCTGGTGCCGTACGACAGCCAGGGCAAGGCCGACCAGGCGACCTCGCTGATCACGAAGGCCATCGCCACGGACAAGATCGTCGGCCTCATCGGCCCGGCCTTCTCCGGTGAGTCGAAGGCCATCGGCGGTCAGCTGGAGGAGAGCAAGATCCCCAGCATCTCGCCGTCGGCCACGAACCCCGGCCTGGCGCAGAACGGCTGGACCTACTGGCACCGCGTCGTGGCCAACGACAGCGACCAGGGCCCCGGCATCGCGGAGTTCCTGGTGAAGGCGAAGAGCCCGAAGAAGGCGTTCGTCATCTCCGACGACCAGGAGTACAGCGTCGGCCTGGCCGAGGCCGTCAGCAAGTCGTTCGAGGGTGCGGGCGTCTCGGTCGAGCGCGACAAGTTCGCCCAGGCCGCGTCCGACTACTCCTCCACCGTCACGAAGGTCGCCGCGGCGAACCCCGAGGTCATCTTCTACGGCGGTTACTACGCGCAGGCCGGTCGCCTGCTCAAGCAGCTGCGCGACGGTGGCGTCAAGGCCACGTTCGCGGTCGGCGACGGCTCGCTGGACCAGCAGCTCGTCACCGGTGCGGGTGAAGCGGCCGCCGAGGGCGCCGTCTTCGGCTGCCCCTGCAACATCCCCACGCCCGACGTGACGGGCTCGCTGAAGACGTTCTTCGACAACTACAAGAAGAGCGCCAAGGCCGACCCGGCGATCTACTCGACCGAGGGCTACGACGCCGCGACCGCGTTCATCAAGGCGGTCGAGGCGGGCAACACCACGCCGGAGAAGATCAACGAGTACCTGAAGACGGTCGACTTCGACGGTGCCTCGAAGCCGATCAAGTTCAAGGCGAACGGTGAGCCGGAGAACAACTCGATCTTCATCTACCAGGTGAAGGACGGCAAGGTCAAGCTGCTGGGTCCGGCGGAGTCGGCGAAGCTGGAGAGCTGATCCCGCACGGATCGGACAAGCAGGCTAGCGCTGGGGAGCGGGAGCGTCGTGGGGGGGTCTGGGCCCGCGCCCCGCCCCGAATGGGGTGTT
>NZ_JBFAAX010000086.1:2336-18206 GCF_040639995.1 Actinosynnema sp. NPDC023658
GTTGTGGCGTGGGAACGACTGCTCCCGCTCCCCGCCCCTATGGCGATGTTTCTCCCCGCCCGTCTCGTGAGGCAACCTGTCATGCTTGATGATTTCCTCAACCAGTTCCTGCCCAGCACGGTGGGCGGACTGGTGTTCGGCTCCATCTACGCGCTCGTCGCCCTCGGCTACACGATGGTCTACGGCGTGCTGCGCCTGATCAACTTCGCGCACTCCGAGATCTTCATGATCGGCACGTTCACGTCGCTCGTGGTGATCACCGGGATCGCGCCCGCGTCACCGCTGACCGGGATCGCGCTGTTCGGCGTGATGGTGCTGATCATCGCGCTGTCCGCCGCGGTCTCCGGCGGCGCCGCGGTCCTGCTGGAGCTGGTGGCCTACCGGCCGCTGCGCAGGAAGGGCGCCACCCGGCTGACGGCGCTCATCTCCGCGATCGGCGCGTCGCTCTTCCTGCAAGAGCTGTTCGCGCTGGTCATCATCCCGTGGTTGACCGGCAAGCCCGGCCGCAACCAGCAGTCCTCGCCCCGCATCGTCGACCGCGACACCGTGTTCACCATCGGCAACGCGGCCGTCCGCACCGACCACATCATCGTCGTGGTCGCCGCGGTCATCATGATGATCGCCCTGGACCGCCTGGTGAACCGGACCAAGATCGGTCGCGGCATCCGCGCCACGGCGCAGGACCCCGAGGCCGCCGTCCTCATGGGCGTCAGCATCGACAACATCGTGCGGGTCACGTTCCTGCTCGGTGGCGCGATGGCGGGCGTCGCGGGCGCGCTGTACTTGATGGAGTTCGAGAACACCGTCTTCAACGTCGGCTTCGTGCTCGGCATCAAGGCGTTCACCGCGGCCGTGCTCGGCGGTATCGGCAACCTCCGCGGCGCATTGCTCGGCGGCGTCGTGCTCGGCCTCATCGAGAACTGGGGCGCGATCTTCCTGGGGTCGGAGTGGAAGGACGTGATCGCTTTCACCGTGCTGGTGATCGTGCTGATGTTCCGCCCGACCGGCATCCTCGGTGAATCCCTCCAGAAGGCCCGCGCATGAAAGGCAACGGAGTGTCTGGCAACTCGAACCCGTTGAGGCGCGTGGGCGCCCTGTTCGACGGCGCCCGCGACTGGTGGGAACACGCCAAGGTGTGGCAGCGGTACGTGGTGTACCTGGCCGTGATCGTGTTCGCGCTGATCCTGCCCGCGCCGTGGATCGGCAGCTTCATGTCGCCCGGCTCGGACTGGACGACCGTGCTGATCTACCCGATCGGCACCTACATCCTGCTGGCCGTCGGCCTGAACGTGGTGGTCGGCCAGGCGGGCCTGCTCGACCTCGGCTTCGTCGCGTTCTTCGCGATCGGCGGCTACTCGGTGGCCTACTTCGGCACCCAGTACGGCTGGAACTACTGGGCCACGGTGGCGTTCGGCATCATCCTGGCCGCCGTGTCCGGTGTGATCCTCGGTGCGCCGACGCTCCGCCTGCGCGGCGACTACCTGGCGATCGTGACGCTCGGCTTCGGTGAGATCGTCCGCATCACCGCGAACAACACCGACGAGATCGGCGGCGCGCGCGGCATCACCAACGTGCCGCACCCCACCGACATCCCCGGTGTGGTCGAGTTCGCGCTGCTGCCCGCGCCGTACTACTACCTGATCCTCATCGCCATCGTGCTGGTCATCATCTTCTCGGTGCGGTTGCAGAAGAGCCGGGTGGGCCGCGCGTGGGCGGCGATCCGGGAGGACGAGGACGCGGCCGAGCTGATGGGCGTGCCGACGTTCAAGTTCAAGCTGCTCGCGTTCGCCATCGGCGCCATGATCGGCGGTCTGGCGGGCGGCATCTACGCGGGCAAGGCCGTGTTCATCGAGCCGAACACGTTCCCGTTCATCCTGTCCGCGACCATCCTCGCGGCGGTCGTGCTCGGCGGCTCGGGCAACCTGCCCGGCGTCATGCTCGGCGCGTTCGTCATCGCCTGGCTGCCCGAGCGGTTCCGCGAGGTCAACTGGCTGAAGGACCTGCTGGGCAAGGACCCGGCGGAGTACCGCATCCTGCTGTTCGGCGGCGTGCTGGTGCTGATGATGGCGCTGCGCCCGGAGGGCCTGCTGCCCTCCCGCAGGCGCAAGGCCGAGCTGCACGAGGGCACCGGCGGCATGGGCACGATGGGCGCCGAGGTCGCGGGTCCGGACACCGAGGTCACGACGACGGAGGCGGCCAAGTGAGCACTCCCGTCCTTCAGCTGGACAACGTCACCATGCGCTTCGGCGGCGTGGTCGCCCTGCGCGAGGCGAAGCTGAGCATCGGCCAGGGCGAGATCTTCGCCCTGATCGGGCCCAACGGCGCGGGCAAGACCACGGTGTTCAACGTGGTCACCGGCGTCTACCAGCCCACCGAGGGCCAGGTGCTGTTCAACGGCACGCGGATCGACGGCACCAAGCGGTTCAAGATCACCAAGCTGGGCGTCGCCCGCACCTTCCAGAACATCCGGCTGTTCCACAACATGTCGGCGCTGGAGAACGTGATGGTGGGCGCGGACTCGCACCACCGGACCGGTGCGATCGGCGCGACGCTGAACCTGCCCTGGCACCGCAAGGAGGAGAAGCGCGGGCGCGAGCTGGCCCGGGAGCTGCTCGACTTCGTCGGCATCCCCGGTCGGATGAACGAGACCGCGAAGAACCTGCCCTACGGCGACCAGCGGCGGCTGGAGATCGCCCGCGCGCTGGCCACGGACCCGAAGCTGCTCCTGCTCGACGAGCCGGCGGCGGGCATGAACCCGGCCGAGAAGGAGTCGCTGCAGGCGCTGATCCGCAAGATCCGCGACAGCGGCCGGACCGTGCTGCTGATCGAGCACGACATGAGCCTGGTCATGGGCGTCAGCGACCGCGTGGCGGTGCTGGACTTCGGCCAGCTGATCGCAGAAGGGCTCCCGCAAGAGGTGCAGAACAACCCGAAGGTCATCGAGGCGTACCTGGGGGTGTCCGAAGATGCTTCTTGAGATCAAGGACATCCACGTCCACTACGGCAAGATCGCCGCGATCAAGGGCATCAGCCTCCAGGTCGAGGACGGTGAGATCGTCTCGCTCATCGGCGCCAACGGCGCGGGCAAGACGACCACGCTGAAGACCATCTCCGGGTTGCGCCCGCTGACCAGCGGCCAGGTGCTGTTCAACGGCGAGGACATCTCCAAGATGCCCGGCCACAAGCGGGTCATGGCGGGCATCGGCCAGTCACCGGAGGGCCGGGGCGTGTTCCCCGGCATGACGGTGCAGGAGAACCTGCTGATGGGCGCCTACACCCGCAAGGACGCGCTGGACGCCGACCTGGCCGAGGTCTACGAGCTGTTCCCGCGGCTGGCGGAGCGCAAGAACCAGTTCGGCGGCACGATGTCCGGCGGCGAGCAGCAGATGATCGCCATCGGCCGGGCGCTGATGACCAAGCCGAAGGTGCTCCTGCTCGACGAGCCGTCGATGGGCCTCGCGCCCATGCTCATCGCGCAGATCTTCGAGATCATCAAGGAGATCAACAAGCGCGGCACCACCGTGCTGCTGGTCGAGCAGAACGCGCAGCAGGCGCTGAAGCTGTCCGACCGCGCGTACGTGCTGGAGACCGGCCGGGTCGTGAAGAGCGCGCCCGGACCGCAGCTGCTGGACGACCCCCAGGTGCGCGCGGCGTACCTCGGCGGTCACTGACGGCACCGTGGCCCGCTGGCCCGGCTACGGCTGGGTCAGCGGGATCTCGGTGCTCGTCTCGTCCTTCAGGTCGGTGAACGTCGGACCGCCCCACACCCGCAGCGCCAGCGGCTTCGCGTCCTTGGGCAGGTCGTAGTAGACGTCGTACTCCAGGCGCACGTTCGCGCCGAGGTCCAGCGTGTCCGGCTGCCTCTTGATCGTCATCGCCTGCACGTCCACCTCGTGCTCGACCTCGTGGTCGTCGATCAGCACGTGCCTGCGGGCGGCGAACGACACGCTGCTGCGGCCGTTGTTGATCACGCTCATCCGGATCCGGACGAACTGCCCCTTGGCCTGGAACTCGGCGTGGCTGCCGATCAGCGTCGGGATCTCGGTGGTCAGCCCGAGCAGCGTGAACGCCGTGTCCCCGTCCGCGGTGGTGGGGATCTTGAGCGGCTTCTCGTCCGGCCGCACCGTCTGCGGCGGCACCGGGTACGTCGCCGCCGACGACACCGCGGTGTCCGGACCCGCCACGACCGGCGCGTCACCGCACCCGGCCGCCACCAGCACCACGGCCATCACCGCCACCAGCCGCCGCACGCCCACCTCCGACTCACCGGGTCCTCCCTGCATTGGACACCCGGTACGACCTGATCGCACCCTCACACCTTCGGGGCATCTTTCAGGAAGCACGTCAGCCTCGCCGTGCAGGCACGCCGTCCCTGCTCGTCGTTGATCACGATCTCGTAGGTCGCGGTGCTGCGACCCCGGTGGATCGGCGTGCACACGCCCGTGACGACGCCTTCGGTGACACCCCGGTGGTGCGTGCAGGACAGCTCCAGCCCGACCGCGATCCGCTCCGGCGCCGCGTGCATGGCCGCCGCGACCGAGCCCAGGGTCTCCGCCAGCACCGCGTTCGCGCCACCGTGCAGCAGCCCGTACGGCTGCCGGTTGCCCTTGACCGGCATCGTGCCGACCAGCCGGTCGGCCTCCCATCGGGTGATCTCGATCCCGAGCTTGGAGGTCAGCTGCTCGTGGGCGACGGCCTGGTCGGAGCCAGGCATGTCCTCGGGGGCTGGCGTCACGGGTGCTCCAGTCGGTGCAAACTTGTCGGACCCCCACCCTAGACTCGGCCCGTGAGCACTTCAGAAGCCTCCCGCCTGCTGCTGGTCGACGGTCACTCCATGGCCTACCGCGCCTTCTTCGCGCTGCCCAAGGAGAACTTCCAGACGGGCACGGGCCAGACCACGAACGCGGTCTACGGCTTCACGTCGATGCTCATCAACCTGCTCCGGGACGAGAAGCCCACGCACGTCGCGGTGGCGTTCGACGTCTCGCGCAAAACGTTCCGCACCGAGGCCTACGCGGAGTACAAGGCCGGTCGCAGCGAGACGCCGGACGAGTTCCGCGGCCAGGTCAGCCTCATCGAGGACGTGCTGGGCACGCTGTCCATCCCCACCCTGTCCAAGCCCAACTTCGAGGCCGACGACCTGATCGCCACGCTCACCACGCAGGCCACCGAGCTGGGCTTCGAGGTGCTCATCTGCACCGGCGACCGAGACGCGCTGCAGCTGGTCAACGACAAGGTGACGGTGCTGTACCCGGTCAAGGGCGTGTCCGAGCTGGCGCGCTACACCCCCGAGCTGGTGCTGGAGAAGCAGGGCGTGCCGCCCGAGCTGTACGCCGACTACGCGGCGGTGCGCGGCGACTCGTCGGACAACCTGCCGAACACCCCCGGCGTCGGCCCGAAGACCATCGTGAAGCTGCTCACCCAGTTCGGCTCGCTCAACGGCCTGATCGACCACGTGGACGAGGTGCCCGGCAAGGTGGGCGACGCGCTGCGCGCGAACCTGTCCAACATCATGCTGAACCGGCAGCTCACCGAGCTGGTGCGCGACGTGGAGCTGCCCGTCGGGCCGGCCGAGCTGCAGGTCAGGCCGTGGGACCGCGACGCCGTGCACCGGCTGTTCGACGAGCTGGAGTTCCGGGTGCTGCGCGACCGGCTGTTCTCCACCCTGGCCACCGCCGAGCCGGAGGCCGAGGAGGGCTTCACGGTCAGCGGCGGCGCGGTGGGCGCGGGCGAGGTGGCGTCCTGGCTCGACGCGCACGCGCGCTCCGGGCGGGTCGGCATCGCGTTCCGCACCTCCGGGGCCGACCTGGAGGGCCTGGCGGTGGCCGCGGCCGGCGGCGAGGGCGGGTACTTCGAGGTCGCGTCGCTGACCGAGGCCGACGAGAACGCGCTGGCCGCGTGGCTGGCCGACGAGTCGGTGGCGAAGGCGGCGCACGACCTCAAGCTGCCGCTGCGCAGGCTGCGGGCGCTCGGCTGGAAGCTGCGCGGGGTCAGCAGCGACACGGCGCTGGCCGCCTACCTGGTGCGTCCCGGCCAGCGGTCGTTCGCGCTGGACGACCTGGCGCTGCGCTACCTCAAGCGCGAGCTGCGGGCCGAGGAGGTCGACGACGGTCAGCTGTCGCTGCTGGCCGACGAGGAGGAGGAGCGGCAGAAGACCGCCCAGGCGGCGATCGTGCGGGCGTTCGCGGTGGCGGAGCTGGCCGACGCGCTGGACGCGGAGCTGGTCGCCACCGGCCAGGAGTCGCTGCTGGCGAGCCTGGAGCTGCCGCTGATGATGGTGCTCGACGAGGTCGAGGCGGTCGGCATCGCGATCGACACCGAGCACCTGGCGGCGTTGGAGGCGCACTTCGCGGCGGGCGTGAAGCAGGCCGCGCAGGACGCGTACTCGGTGATCGGCAAGGAGATCAACCTCGGCTCGCCCAAGCAGCTCCAGACGGTGCTGTTCGACGAGCTGAACATGCCGAAGACGAAGAAGACCAAGACCGGGTACACGACGGACGCGGACGCGCTGCAGAACCTGTTCGAGGCCACCGAGCACCCGTTCCTCCAGCACCTGCTCGCGCACCGGGACGTGACCAGGCTGAAGTCCACCGTCGACGGGCTGCTGAAGTCGGTGGCCGACGACGGCCGCATCCACACCACGTTCCACCAGACCATCGCGGCGACCGGGCGGCTGTCCTCCACCGACCCGAACCTGCAGAACATCCCGATCCGCACCGACGAGGGCCGGCGCATCCGCGAGGCGTTCGTGGTCGGCCCGGGCTACGCCGAGCTGATGACGGCCGACTACAGCCAGATCGAGATGCGCATCATGGCCCACCTGTCCGAGGACGAGGGCCTGATCGAGGCGTTCCGCAGCGGCGAGGACCTGCACACGTTCGTGGCGTCCCGCGCCTTCTCGGTGCCGACCTCGGAGGTCACCGCCGAGCAGCGCCGCCGGGTGAAGGCCATGTCGTACGGGTTGGCGTACGGGCTGTCGGAGTACGGGCTGGCGCAGCAGCTGCGCATCTCGGCCCCCGAGGCGCGCGAGCAGAAGGAGGCGTACTTCGCCCGGTTCGGCGGGGTGCGCGACTACCTGCACGCCGTGGTCGAGGACGCCCGCAAGAAGGGCTACACGGAGACGATCCTGGGTCGCCGGCGCTACCTGCCCGACCTGACCAGCGACAACCGGCAGCGCCGGGAGATGGCCGAGCGGATGGCGTTGAACGCGCCGATCCAGGGCAGTGCGGCGGACATCATCAAGGTCGCGATGCTCGGCGTGTTCCGCGCGCTGGAGGAGTCGGGCCTGCGGTCGCGGATGCTGCTCCAGGTGCACGACGAGCTCGTGCTGGAGATCGCGGAGGGCGAGCGGGAGCAGGTGGAGGCGCTGGTCCGCGCCCAGATGGGCGGGGCGTACGAGCTGTCGGTGGACATGGAGGTCTCAGTGGGCGTCGGCCGTTCCTGGGATGCCGCCGCCCACTGAGCCGGTGTTCATCAGTCGAGGTAGCAGTACCAGCTGTACTCGTCCTGCTCGTCCCAGTAGTCCGGCTTGGCCCACTGCTTGGTGTACTGCCACTGGCAGGCGGCGTACATGTTGATGTCCTCGAATCCGCCGTCCTGCCGGACGCAGTACCAGGACCAGACGTTGTTCGGCGCCTGGTTGGTGACGTCGGAGTAGCCGAAGTGACGGCAGAACTCCGAGAGGTTCACCCCGCCGAGGACGTCCCTGCGCGCGTTGTCCGAGGCGCTGACCTCGGTGTCCGACGCGGCGGGCGCGGCGGACGCGGCGGACACCGTGCCCATCGCGAGCGCGATCCCGAGCGCTGCGACTGCCAGCGCCTTTGCTGTCCTCATCATCGGGGGTTCCCTTCGGAGGTAGGAAATGAGGTCCGATTTCCCCGGACTCCGCTTTCGGTCCGGCGCATTCGAATATAGGAGGCGGCTTTCCGGGCCGGCAATGCCCGAATGGAGTGCACACTTCGCTGGAAAGAGCCGGTGAAACGTGTAACGGACACGGGTCGTGACATTTTTTCGATCGATTACCCGCGCGGGTGTCACCAGGGCGGGTGCGGACAGCCGTACTTCACTTTCGTGCTCGCTGACCCATCATTCGTGGTGGTGGAGGGGGGCGGCGATGGCCGACAGGTCGGTGGTGGGTGCGGGGACCGGGTGGTCGAGGCTGTTCAGCCCGATCGCGGTGTTCCTCGGTCTTTTCGGCGTGCTGAACTTCGTCGAGCTGCCGCTGGGGTGGAAGGACCGGCAGCAGCAGGTGGGCCGGTACCTCGACGCGACCCTCGACCTGGGCCCGGACTGGGTCCTGCCGGTGATCTGGGTGGTGAAGGTCGTCGAGCTCGGGCTGGGCGTGCTCGCCCTGGCCGCGCTGCTGCGGCGGCGCACCCGGTGGCTCGCCGCCGCCGTGGTCGGCTGGTTGGCGTGGTTCACCGCGTTCAGCGCGATGGACGTGTGGGCGGCCGACCGGGCGGAGCTCCAGGAGCACACGGTCTACTTCGTGATGTTCGCCGTGCTGCTGGGGATGATCCACCTCGTCACGGCCGTGGAGGGCTACCTCGGCTCACGCCGGTGACCGGCTCCCCGGCGGATCGACCCGCACGGGTGATTCCGTGGGCATGACCGACCCGTGAGCGTGACCGACCCGCACGGGTGATCAGCGCAGCGGCGTGACGCTGACGTCCCGCGCGGTCAGCTCGGCGCCGCACCCCTCGCACGACACGTGCACGCCGACGTCGCCGCCGCACGAGCGGTGGTGCAGGTCGAACGAGGCGCCCTCGGCGGGCGACATCCAGCGGTCGCCCCACTTGCGCAGGGCCATCAGCACCGGGTACAGCTCCAGGCCCTTCTCGGTCAGCCGGTACTCGTAGCGCGTCCGCATGTCCTTGTACGCCTCGCGGCGCAGGATGCCCTCTTCGACCAGCGTGCCCAGGCGCTCGGTCAGCACGCTGCGCGAGATGTCCATCGACGTCTGGAAGTCCTCGAACCGCCGCGTGCCCAGGAACGCCTGCCGCAGCAGCAGCAACGTCCACCGCTCACCGAGCAGGGCGGCGGGGAGCGACACGGTGCACAGCTCGTCGGCAACCTTCACGTGGGCCATGTCCACCCACGATACCCCTTGCGTTCGGAAAACGGATCCAGCTAGGGTTCGGAATCCGAACCCAAGGGGCGACCGCCATGAGAGTCCGCGAACTGCACGCCGCCGAGGCGGGCGAGGTCGTCGACACCGTCTTCGACGGCCTGTCCCCGCGCAGCCGCTACCTGCGCTTCCACGCCCCGGTGCCGCGTCTCACCGCGACCATGCGCCGCCGCCTCGTCGACCTCGACGGCGACCGCCGGGCCGCCGTCGTCGCCGAGTGCCACCGCACGCCCGTCGGCATCGCGCGGCTCGTCGCCACCGACGAGCGCACCGCCGAGATCGCCCTGGCCGTGGTCGACCCGTGGCAGCGCAAGGGCGTCGGAACCGAGCTGATGACCGCCCTCGGTCGGCTCGCCACCGACCTGCGCTACACCCGGCTGCACGGCGACGTGCTGGGCGAGAACCAGCCGATGCTGGCCCTGGTCGCCCGCGTGTTCCCCGGCGCGCGCCTGACCCGCGACGAGGACGACGTCATCCGGGTCACCTACCCGCTGACCTTCGAGTTGACCCACGAGGAGCTGGTAGCCGACCTGCGGTGGTGAGCAGGGCGGGCGACGGATCCGCCGCGCACGCCGGGTCGGACGCCGCCCGCCGGTTTGTCCCCGCTTGTCCTTGACGGCGTGCGGGCCGTTCGGGCTAGCGTGTGGAAAACGCTTACCTGAAGGGCGGCGGCATGGCACGCAGGCGTTACGCGGTCGTCGGCACCGGCGCGCGGGCCGAGTTGCACGTCGACGCGATCCTCGGTCACCCGGAGCACGGCGAGCTGGTGGCGTTCTGCGACGTGAACCCGACCCGCATGGCCGTGCACAACGAGCGCCTGGACCGGCCCGTGCCGACCTACGCCGCCGAGGACTTCCTGCGGATGATCGAGGCCGAGCGGGTCGACGTGGTCGTGGTCTGCACGGTCGACCGCCACCACGACACCTACATCGTCGAGGCGCTGGACGCGGGCTGCGACGTCGTCACCGAGAAGCCGATGACGATCGACGAGGCCGGCGCCGGCAAGGTCTTCGACGCGGTGGAGCGCAACGACGGCAACGTCACCGTCACGTTCAACTACCGGTACAACCCGGTGCACGAGAAGGTGCGCGAGCTGCTCGCCGGCGGCGCGGTCGGTGAGATCGGCTCGGTGCACTTCGAGTGGCTGCTCGACGTCCGCCACGGCGCGGACTACTTCCGCCGCTGGCACCGCGACAAGGCGAACTCCGGCGGTCTGCTGGTGCACAAGGCCACCCACCACTTCGACCTGCTCAACTGGTGGGTCGGCTCGGTGCCGGAGGTCGTCTACGCGCACGGCCGGCTGTTCTTCTACGGCGAGGAGAACGGCAAGCGCCACGGCCACCACCGGCCCTACACCAGGGTGCACGGGTCGCCCGAGGCGCGGGACGACCCGTTCGCGCTGCACGTCGAGCGCGACCGGTGGCTGCGCCGGCTCTACCTCGACGCCGAGCACGAGGACGGCTACCACCGGGACCTGAACCCCTTCGCGCCCGGTGTGTCCATTGAGGACGACATGTCGGTGCTGGTGCGCTACGCCGGCGGGGCGAACCTGACCTACCACCTCACGGCCTACTCGCCGTGGGAGGGCTACCGGCTGATGGTCAACGGCAGCCGCGGCCGGCTGGAGCTGGAGGTCGTGGAGAACAGCTGGGTCGGCGGGCAGCAGCCCGCGGTGCACGGCAAGGAGGCCAACCCCGAGGAGGGGCACGTCCGGCTGACCGTGCAGCCGCTGTTCGGGCGGGCCGAGGAGGTGCCGCTGGAAGCGGGCGGCGCCGGGCACGGCGGGGCGGACGCGCGGATGACCGGGGTGATCTACGGCGAGCCGGGGCAGCCCGACCCGCTGGGGCGTCGCGCCACGCACCGTGACGGGGTGTTGTCGCTGCTCACCGGGTTCGCCGCCAACCGCAGCGCCGAGACCGGCGAAGCGGTCCGCGTGGCGGAGTTGCCGGACGTCGGTTGGCGGTAGCCTGGCGCGGTGCCGCTCCTGGGACCAGCCGACGAGTTGCCGCACCCGCCGCGGCGGGTGCTCGTGGCCGGCACGTCCGGCTCCGGGAAAACGACCCTGGCGCGTTCCGTGGCCCGCGCGCTCGGTCTGTCCTATGTGGAGATGGACTCGCTCTTCCACGGTCCACAGTGGACCGCCAGGGAGGAGTTCGAGGCGGACGTGCGCCGGTTCGTCAAGGGCGACGCGTGGGCGACGGAGTGGCAGTACCGCCTGGTGCGGCCGTTGCTGGTGGAGCACGCCGACACGCTGCTCTGGCTGGACCACCCGCGGCACGTGGTGATGCGCCGCGTCACGGTGCGCACGGTGCGACGCCGCATCCGCCGCGAGGAGTTGTGGAACGGCAACGTGGAACCGCCCCTGCGCACGGTGTTCACCGACCCAGAACACCTGCTGCGCTGGGCGTGGAAGTCGCACGCCCGCACCGGTGAGCGGGTCCGCGCGGTGCTCGACGGGGAGCACGCCGGACGGCTCGCGGTGGTGCGGCTGCGCGGTCAGCGCGAGGTCGACCAATGGCGGTCAGGCCCGTTGCGGCGGGCGGCGGAACGCGGCGAGGAGTCGGTGCGATGAGCGAGCGGACGGCGTTGGTGCTGGGCGGCACGGGGATGTTGAAGGGCTGCGCGGACGAGCTGCTGGCGCAGGGGTGGCGGGTGGTGCTGCCGAGCCGACGGCCCGAGCGCGCCCTGGGCAGCGCGGCGAGGGCGGCCCTGCGCGGGCGCGGTCACGTGCCGCACACGACCAGGGCGGGGGACGCCGGACGGGTGGCGGTGGCCGCGGACTGGGCCAGACCGGCCGAGCTGGCCGACCGGGTCCGCGCGGTGGTGGACCGCCCCGCCGACCTGCTGGTGGCGTGGGTGCACGCGAGCTACCGGGCCGCCGTGCTGCGCGCCGTGGCGCCCCTGCTCGCACCGCACGCCCCCGTGGTCGAGGTGCACGACAGCGGCGCCATCCACCCGGTGCGCGGCGTGCCGGACCCGGCCCTGGAGGGCCACCCCACGCAGCAGGTCGTGCTGGGGTTCGTCCGGCACGGCGCCGGCATCCGCTGGCTCAGCCACGAGGAGACGTCGATCGGCGTGCTCGAAGCCGTGCGCCGCGCCCTGGACGGCCGGGCGCCGTCGACGCACCAGGTGGGCGAGATCGACACCTGGGTGATGCGGCACTAGCCGCCGGCGCTCAGCCCGGCCGCAGGCCCCGCACCAGCGACAGCACGGAGTCGCGCACCTCGGCGAGATCGCGCTCGGGCTGGAACACCTGCCAGTCCAGCGCGATCACCAGCACCGTGCCGAACAGCGCCGCCGACGCCGTCGCGACCTGCACGCCCTCGGGCAGCCGGTCCGCGTCGGCCAGCCGCTGCACCTGCCCGCGGACGATGGAGACGATGTCGTCGCGCAGCAGGCTCAACGTGTCGTGCCACTGGCCGGGCGTGCGCCACAGCTCCGACACCAGCAGCTGCCCGAACGCCGGGTACTCGGCGAAGAACCCGAGCATCCCCTCCACCAGCGACGCCATCGCCGCCGAGGTGTCCTCCTGCTCCTCGGCCGCCTTCAGCCGGGCCGCCAGCAGGTCGACGCCGTGCCGCAGCAGCGCGTCGACCAGCGCGTCCTTGCTGGCGAAGTTGTAGTAGACGGTGCCCTTGGCCACGCCCGCCTCGGCGGCGATCTCGTCCACCGTGACGCTCGCCGCGCCCCGCTCACCGACCAACCGCAGCGCGGCGTCGAACAGCTTCTGCTTGGTCGCGGCGGTGCGGCCGGGGCGCGTGCCGGTCACAGCACGAGCTCGGGCTTCAGGCGAGCGGGTGTCCACACCCGCTGCTTGTACGCGGCGATCGTCGCCAAGGCAAGGCCCCCGGCCAGGTAGGCGACCAGGATCAGCGCGTCCTTGCCGACGCTGCCCAGCGACCCGCCGTACATGAGGTGCCGCAGGCCGTCCACGGCGTAGCCCATGGGCAGCCCGTAGTGCAGCGGGTACAGCGGCACCGGGATGGTCTGCCACGGGAACGTGCCGCCCGCGCTGACCAGCTGGAGGATCAGCAGGACCAGGCCGATGAACTTGCCGACCGCGCCGAACAGGGCGTTCAACGCGTGCAGCACGGCCACGAACGTCGCGGACACCAGCAGCAGGAACGCCAGCGTGCCGAGCGGGTGCGACGGCCGGATGTCCACCACCAGCGTGACCACCGCGTACATCACCACGACCTGCGCCGCACCCAGCAGCACGCCGGGCAGCCAGCCGCCCACCGCCACCCGCAGCGGCGACTGCCCGGCCGCGAGCCCGCGTCGGGACAGGGGCTTGAGCAGCAGGAACAGCACGAACGCGCCGATCCAGGTGGCCAGGCCGAGGAAGAACGGGGCCAGGCCCGCGCCGTAGCTGCCCGCGGACGTCTGGCTCACGCCGTGCACGTTCACCGGGTCACCGATGGTCTGCGCGGTCGACTCGCGGGTCGGGTCGTCGGGGTTGGGGATCTGCGAGACGCCGGCGGCCAGGCCGTCGCGCAGCTGGTTCGACCCGTCCACGAGCTGCGCCTCGCCGTCGCGCAGCCGTGCCGCGCCGTCGCGCACCTGCGCCGCGCCGGACGAGACCTGCGCCGCGCCGTCGTTGAGCCGGGTGACGGCGTCGGTCAGCGCGGGCGTGCTCGCGGCCAGCTGCGCCGCGCCGTCGGAGACCTGCTTCGCCCCGTCGGCCAGCGTGCGGAGCTGCCCGGCCGTGCCCTGCACCTTGTTGTTGGCGTCGTCCACGGGCCGCCGGGCCTCGCCCAACGCCCCCAGCACGCGTTGCACCTGCTCCTCGGTGAACCCGAGCGCGCGCAGCCTGGTCGCCACGTCCCCGTTGACCGTGTTCAACCGGTCGACCAGGTCCTGCGCCTTGACGGCGTAGTCCTCGGCGGTCCTGGCGACGGTCTCGTTGCCGTCCGCGACCTGCTTGGCCCCCGACGCCAGCTGCTGCGACTTGACCGGCAGGCCCGCCGTCGAGTCGCGCAGCTGCGTGAGGCCGGACGACACCTGCGCGGCGCCGTCGGCCAGGGGCACGGTGCCGTCCGCGAGCTGCTGCGCGCCGGCGTAGGCGTCCTGCTGGCCCGCGGCGAGCTTGGTGGCGCCGTCGGCGGCCTCGGCGGTCTTCTGCCGGATGGTGGAGAACCCGAGCAGCAGCTTGTCCGCCGCCTCCGCGCCGACCTTCACCGACACCGACCGGCGCACCTCCGCCACGACCTGGTTGGCGATCGTGGAGCCGAGGTAGTTGTTCGCGTCGTTGGTGGTCAGCACGATGACGCCCTGCCGGGGCGTGAAGTCGCCGGAGGACAGCAGGGACCGGCTGAAGTCCTGGGGCAGGGTCAGCGCGAACGTGTAGGTGCCGTTGCGCACGCCCTGCTCGGCCTGCGCGGCGTCCACCCGGTGCCAGTCGAACCGGTCGCCGTTCACCAGCTCGTCGGCCACCTCCCGCCCGGCGTCCAGGCGCGTGCCGTCGCTCGCGGTCGCGCCCTCGTCCTCGACGACGAGCGCGGCGGGCACCTGGTTGAGGTGCGCGTACGGGTCCTTGTTGGCGTAGAGGTACAGCGCCGCGTACAGCAGCGGCACCAGCGTCAGCGCGAGCACCGCGAGCTTCGGCAGCTTGCCGGAGGTGATCCGGCGCAGCTCGTTGAACGCCATCCGGACGGCGGTCACTGGGACTCCTCGGCAACGTTGTCGGCGCCGATCCGCGCGACGGGCACGTCGAGCAGGGCGGCGGAGGTCGTGGTGCACAGGACGACGACGGACCGGTCGGGCGTCACGTGCGCGCGCGCCAGCTCCCACCAGCCCTTCGGGTCGCCGTGGTAGCGGTCGGGGCTGTCGAGCACGAGCGTCGTCGCGCCGGGGCGGCCCGCGGCCAGCTCCAGCATCAGCGCGCACCGGGTGGCCGCGGGGACGTGCTCGAACCGGGTGTCCAGGAGCTCGTCCGCGTCCCGCTCGACCAGCCAGTCCGCCACGGCCTTGCGCCCGCTGCGCGCGCCGTTCACGGCCAGCTCCTCACCGACGACGCCGGCCAGCGTCAGCGAACCCTCGGGCTCGCTGACGTCGGGGGAGTCCACCAGCACGACGTGCGCGCGCAGCTCGGCCGGGGAGGGGGAGACGTCACCGGTGCTCGGGCGCATCCGGCCGGAGAGCACCAGGCCGAGCGCGGTGTGCCCGGCGCCGGGGTCGCCCGCCACCAGCACCAGCTCGCCGGGCCCGACGAGCAGCGACGTCGGCTTCAGCAGCGGGCCGTGCGGCCCGGTGACGCCGACGCGCCGAGCGTGGATCTGCACCGCGGACCTCCTTTTGAACTGACTGGTCAGTTCAAATAGTGGCCCGATCGGGGGCGGCCCGCAACTCCGCGGGGTGTGATGTGGCGCGCGGGGCCTAGCGCAGCGCCCCGGCGGGGCGGACCTCCCACATCGTCCACAGTGGACGATAACCCTGCCGCGGCCAGAACACCGAGGACAGCGGGTTCGGCGGGTTGTAGTACAGGTAGGTGCCGACCGTGCCGAGCCGGGCCAGCTCGCGGTGCGCGTGCGCCATCAGCTGCCGGCCCACGCCCGTGCCGCGCGCGCCCGGGAGCACCGACACGCAGTTCACGTACCCCCAGCGGCCGTGCGGCAGCCTGGTCGAGGTCCAGTTGCCCGGCTCCGACGTCACCACCGCGCACTCGGCCAGCGCCACCGCGATGCCGTCCCGCTCGGCCAGCAACGCGGGGCGGCCGCCGGCCGGGCGCTGGGCGCGGGGCCCGG